>JBCCSO010000655.1:0-3425 GCA_039199965.1 Chloroflexota bacterium
AATGACACAAATATATTCTTCGAGGGAAATTCTGGACCAGACAAAAGACTGGGCACAAAAGATACCCAGTTACTTTGTAAATCCGTACAACATCCTGCGAAACTATAATGTAGAGAACTTGCGGGGAGACCTAACTGCAAGTCTAACTGTTGCTGTTGTTTTACTCCCACAAGCCATCGCCTACGCACTCATCGCCCAGCTACCACCTCAAACCGGCCTGTATGCCGCTATCATAGCTGCACTGATTGGGGCGCTGTGGGGATCATCTTTCCATCTGCATACCGGCCCCACCAACACAAACTCTCTCTTGGTTTTAACCGGCCTGCTGGCGGTTGCTACACCAGATTCGCCCGAATATGTAGCGATTGCGGGCGTTATCGCTTTCTGGGCCGGTGTGGTCCGGCTCATTATGGGCATTGCCAAGCTGGGTGTGCTGGTCAATTTTGTGTCCGATTCTGTCATTATCGGCTTTACCGGCGGCGCTGGTATTTTGATTGTCTCTAAGCAGTTGGCTCATCTCTTTGGAGTGCAGGGAGCAAGCTCACCCAGTTTCTACGTGGTGATTACCAACGTGCTTAGCCAGCTTAGCGAGACGCATTTTCCCAGCTTTTACTTGGGTGCGGCCGGTATTATCGCGCTCATTGTTCTCAGGCGCTTTGCCCCCAAATTGCCCGGTCCATTAATCACCATGATTGTGGGCACACTAATCGTATGGCTGTTCAGCTTAGACCAGCAGGGAGTAAATGTCCTTGGTGAACTACCGCGTTCATTGCCAAGCTTAGCCAGCATTCCGCTGTTTGACTTTGCGCTGCTGCGGGAGCTTTACCCATACATCATCGCGGTAGCCCTGATCGGCCTGATCGAAGCATCATCTATTTCCAGAGCGATCGCTTCACGCAGCGGCCAGTATTTAGACTCTGACCAAGAGTTTATCGGCCAAGGGCTGGCTAATATCGCTACCGGTTTATTCTCTGGCTACCCTGTTGCAGGATCGTTAACCCGTTCGGCCGTCAACTATGAAAATGGAGCCAAGACCCAAATGGCGGCGGTATTTTCGGCCATGTGGACCGCAGTTGCCATGCTCATTCTGGCACCAGCGGCCGCATTTTTGCCTCGCGTTGTCCTGTCTGCTATTTTGATCGTGACCGGTGCCCGCATGGTCAATATCGGTGGGGCGCGGCAAATTTTCCGCACGTCTGTGGGTGACACAGTGGTGATGCTGATCACCTTTGTGGCCACACTCACCCTAGAGCTGCAGTATGCGGTGCTCACCGGCATCATTGTTTCGCTGGCACGGCACATCGTGCAAACTTCGATGCCCACGGTTGAGGTGGTTCTACCAGAAGCAGACTTCAAGCACTTCTCACACCAGCCGGAGAAAGCTGGCTGTCCGCAGTTGGGCGTTATCACCATTATGGGATCGATCTATTTTGGAGCAGCTCCCCATATTGAAAACATTATCCGCACCTATCAGACTGAACACCCAGATCAGCAGTTTTTGCTCTTGCGCTTCCATCGGGTCAACACCATGGATATTAGCGGTATTCACATGCTTGAGACACTAATTAGGCTCTATCGAGAGCGAGGTGGGGACATTTATCTAACCGGCGTGCGGGAGCGGGTAATGGACTTTATGGACAAATCTGGCTATTTAGACGTGATCGGCCGGGAAAACATTCTTGATCAAGACAGGGCCATCGTGCATATATTCCATAACGTGCTTAATCCGGCGACCTGCGTTTATACCTGCCGTCAAAAAATCTGGCGTGAGTGTCAGAGCTTGCCCAAAAGCCGTGAGCCAATTGATCTTTCAGAATTACTTCGGGTACCGCCTGAGGCGCTTGTCCCATCGATTTCTCCTTCAGACTTCTCTAAAATGATCGGCAATGGTAATCGGCCGCGCATCATCGATATCCGCGAGCCCGAAGAATTTTCGCAGGGGCATCTGCGTTTGGCAGAATCGATCCCAATGAGCGAGTTTATCACTGATGAGCCGGTCGATTTCTCTGGTCAGGAAGACGTTGTATTTATCTGTCGCAACGGCCGGCGCAGCAACCAGCTCAACTGGTACTTCCGCAATCAGGGGGTTGAAAACGTTTACCATCTTGATGGCGGGATGACGGCCCTAGAGGTTGCCTCGCTGCCGAAAAGCGGTCAGAGACGATAGTCATTCACACTAAATCGATCTTATTTGACCCCCCACAACACAACCAACACATATGCATATTTTGATCACAAACGATGACGGAGTCAGTGACTTGGGCCTGCTGGCCATGTATGAAGTCGCGGCCGAATTTGGCACGGTGAGCGTACTGGCCCCCAATAAAAATTGGTCTGGATGCGGCCATGTCAAGACGCTTGATCGGCCGCTGCGCGTATTTGAAAGCAGTTTGGCTGATGGTACTCCTGCGTTAAGCAGCGATGGTGCCCCTTCAGACTGCGTCGCACTGGCCGTTTTGGGCGTCATTGAGCAAAAACCTGATCTCGTTCTGAGCGGCATCAACACATCGGCCAATTTAGGTGATGATGTCACTTATTCGGGTACCGTTATGGCCGCCATGGAGGGCATGATTCAGGGCATCCCGTCAATCGCATTTTCCCAAGAGCATCCGATCAATCGGACACAAGATTTTTCAGTAACGCAAACGGTTGCGCGCCACGTGCTAACCCAGTTTCAGAAAGATAGCATCCCTGCGGGCACGTTTGTCAGCGTCAACGTTCCGGGTATCGCCCCAGATCAGCTTAAAGGCATCAAGATGACCCGACTGGGAAAGCGCATTTATCTCGACCGCCTAGACAAGCAAACTGACCCGCGCGGTGGCACTTACTATTGGATTGGTGGAGAATTCCCACAGGGGGAATATGAACCTGATACAGATATCGGGGCCCTCATGGATGGGTATGCATCGATCACACCGCTGTCCAGAGACATGACGGCTAATACAGCGTTTAATTGGGGAAAAACAGATTGATAAAATGATAAGATGGATGTTGAGGATACAATTCGCGCTTTCAACTTATCATCCCATCAACCATCAGGTCACTATGACAACCATTCAAATCAACGAAAAAACATTTGACGACATTCAGCTTATTATCTGTGATAAGGATGGGACGCTGACTAACTTTAACGTCATGTGGTCGAACTGGATTAAAGACTGGATTGATAAGTTGGTTGCCCATGCAAAAGGGGAGTTAGACTATCTCAATGTCTCGACGTTAACGGCCGAAATGGACCGCACACTAGGCTTTGATCGGCCAAATATGACGGTTGTTCCTGAGAGTCCGGTAGCGGTTTCTACCCTTGAAAAAATCGCCATGTCGGCCATGGTGGTCTTGTATCAAAATGGGGTCAGCTGGCACCACGCGCAGGATATGGTTGAGTGGCTTGTATCTCAACCGGCCGAAATCACGGCCGATTTAGT
>JBCCSO010000656.1:0-3424 GCA_039199965.1 Chloroflexota bacterium
CATGACCGGCCTGCGTCTGCGCTGGAACGATCCGCATGAAAGCGTATTTGAAGGCTTCTTATCGCGCGGAGACCGCCGTATAGCCGGTGTACTCGAGCGGGCATTCCGCAAAGGGGCCAAGTTTGATGCATGGGGCGAGCAGTTTGACCTGAGCATTTGGGAAGAAGCATTCGACGAAGAAGGGCTCAGCATTCCGTTCTACACCTATCGCAAACGGCCGATCGATGAAGTCTTTCCGTGGGAGCATATTGACGTAGCTGTGACACGAAAATTCCTGACAGAAGATTATTTAATGTCAAAGTCTCAAGAGACGCGTATCGACTGTCGCCACAAATGTTTTGCCTGTGGTATTTTGCCCAAGCTCAGAGAGATTCGCCGGGACACAGAGCCAGAGGCATGGGAATGCCCCACGGTGCGCAAGCGGCCGAATCACGTCCCGCGTGAGGTCAAGCTGCCGGACACCAGCATTCCACTACCCATGGTTAGTTGAATTTTCAGCCCGTTAAGTGATCAGCTTAACGGGCTTTTTTGTTTGCAAACTTACAACAAAGGGCCTAAGCTCCCACTTGTGGCGTAAAACCAGATTTTAGAGGAGGAAAAATGAAAACTGAACTTTACTATTTAGCTTTAAGCGCCACGCTAACTGGCCTACTCTGGGTCCCTTATGTTCTGGATCGGATGCTCAAAAACTCTCTGGGCGACGTTGCAGGATATCCTCTGGTGAATTTCAACCAGTCGGGCTGGGCTGAAAGGCTCATCAAGGCGCACAGCAACGCGGTCGAAAACTTAGTGGTTTTTGGCGCGCTCGTTTTGGTAGCAAATGCGGCCGGAATATCTAACAGCGCCATTGCTACATCAGCCATTGTCTACTTTTGGGCCCGACTCGCCCATGCTGTCATCTACCTGTTTGGCATACCGTGGCTGCGCTCCGTCGCCTTTACAGTCGGATGGGGTGCCACCATGGTCATTGCCTATCAAATTTTGTTCTAGCTTTGCCAGATGGAGCCTACCATCAACCACCCGGTTGATTTACATTTCGACCACATCCTGCTGTAAAACCAGCCCATCTACCGATTTTGCATAGCCTGCCTTCTCATAAACTTCATCCTAAATTAACCAGTTAGGAGATTTTAAAATGAGAATGAGAGCACAAGAAAAACGATACATGGGAAAAGGTTTAATCGTAAAGGGGTTTGCCAACCTAGCTTTGGTCATTGTGGTCTTATTCACATTTAGCGCAAAAACCTCAACGCCTCAGTTTACAGACCAAGATGGAAATCCAGTTGAAAATTCAATTGCAGAGGAGAAGCAGTACAGTCTTGGAGGCGTTGAGCAAACGGTTCTTTTGCGCGGCCGGGATCGCACGGCTCCGCTGTTGGTTTTTGTTCATGGAGGCCCGGGTGCAACCGCCACCCCGTTTCTAAGGACTTACAACGCTGATCTCGAAAATAGTTTTGTGGTTGCTTACTGGGATCAGAGAGGAACAGCAAAAAGCTACAATCAAGCGCTTGACCCTGCGGACATGACAATTGAACAATTAGCGGCCGACTTAGGCGAGCTGATTGATCAGCTACTGATTGAATTTGAGCAAGAGCAAGTTCTGCTGGTCGCTCATTCATGGGGAACGATTATCGGTTTGGAACACACAGCCAGTCGGCCGGAAACCGTTGCAGCGTTTATTTCTGTCAGCCAAACCACTAATCAAATAGCAAGTGATCGTTTGGGTCACGAATGGGCATTAAACGAAGCTCAATTGGTCAGTAACCAAAACGCCATCGATGACCTGAACGCAATCGGTTTGCCCGAATACACAATAGAAGAGTTTTACACCCAAAGGCGCTGGGTGAATGTTCTGGGCGGCGGCCTGTATAAACCCCAATCAGACTTTTCTCTCTTAAGGACCGCACTGGCCACCTCCGAATTTGGCTGGACTGATCTGAGACCGTTTTTTACAGGCAGCCGGTTCTCAGGCGAGGCGCTGTGGGATCAACAGCAGGCGTATGACGCAGCCTCTCGACACACTCGCTTAGATACTCCGATTTTTATGATGATCGGCCGACATGACAAAATCATTTCTCCAGAATTAGGCGAAAGCTATTTCAATTTGTTAAACGCTCCTTCCAAAGAGTTAATTTGGTTCGACCGGTCAGCGCATGCGCCTCTCTTTGAAGAACCAGAAAAATTTAATTCTGAAGTGCTTCGAATTGCGGTGGAAACTGGGTTGATTCGTTAGTCATAAACCTAGATGGAGATTTTTACTCCATCTAGGTTTTTGTTTCCTCCTCAACCTCAAGCTCTTCTAGCTCAGAATCTCAGCAAAAGACACTCTAATTTTTTAACTCAAAAAAGGGGTACAAAGGTTTAAATTTCTGGCTACAATAACCGGGTGAATTCAGGAGGACAATTTAAATTTAATGGAAATCACGATTCAAAAAGAGAGGCCAGATTCGCCAGAGGCGGTTAAGCTGATTGATGAGCTAGAAAATGTGCTTGGGGCGCTCTACAATGCAGAAAACCGATTTGGGTATAGTGTGCAAAAATTAATTGATCAGGGCGTTCATTTTTATGTGGCTCGGGCAGACAGGCACCCGGCCGGATGTGGTGGCGTGCAGATCTTCCCAGATGCCAGCCCGCCCTATGCAGAACTCAAACGGATGTATACCCATCCAGATTTTAGAGGGATGGGCATAGCCAAAAAGATGCTTGAGCAGCTCAAGCAAATAGCTTTAGATCATGATGTAACTGTGCTCCGCCTTGAAACCGGAATTTATCAGCATGAAGCGATTGGCTTATACAAACAATGGGGTTTTGAAGAACGCGGCCCGTTTGGGGATTATACCGGCCTAGAGGTCAACTTATACTTCGAGAAAACACTATCACCATGATTGAATCATACACAGAATACGATGAACACACCTTCGACCAAGTTGAGTTCAAATCGGCCGAAGTCAACGAAACAGTTTTTGATGAATGCATTTTCAGGAGCTGTAGCTTTACCGAAACTGAATTTATCTACTGTCGATTCAACAAGTGCACCTTTGAAAATTGCGATCTCAGCCTGATTTCAGTGCAAGACTGTTCTTTTCGAGATGTAAAGTTCACAAACTCAAAAGTTGTGGGAGTCAACTGGACGGCCGCAGACTGGCCCAATATCGCCCCTAGTCATTCACCAATTAATTTTTCGGGATGTATAATCGATTACTCAACTTTTATTGGCGTGACTCTGAATCGGATCAAAATCGAAAACTGCAAAGCAAACGATGTTGAGTTCTCTGATGCAGTCCTGTTTGCGGCCGATTTTCGTGGCACAGTGCTAACAAAATGTCGATGGTGTACTCAGAGGCTCCTTCAAAGTTGGCTTCACTCAGGTTGGTGTTGTTAAAACGACTTTTTGTTAGCACTGTGCCACGAAAATCGGCCGCAA
>JBCCSO010000657.1:0-3423 GCA_039199965.1 Chloroflexota bacterium
CGCAAACGCTAGCGAGCAGCAGTGCCCGGCCGTGACCCGCCCCTGCATGCCGTGCGCAATCGTTTTGTCTGCCAAATACTCCAGCGAAAGCATCTGCGGATCTTCGGTTTCATCGACGTGCAGATCAATCGGTTTGCCCGTCTGTTCCGCCAGCTCAAACACCGCATCGATTTCAGCTTTGGGGTCAGGGCAGAGTGCCGGACAACCACCGACCGAATCGACCCCCATGGCTAAGGCCCCATGCATTCCATCCAGATATTTTTTCTCTCCAGCTGATGTCCCCAACCCCACCAACTGAAGCTCAATCTGATCTTTAAATTGCTCGCGCAAATCGAGTAGTACCTCAACCGGCAAAAGCTGACCGGGGGCATTAATGTCGATGTGGGAACGCATCGCCGTCACCCCGTTGACGATGGCGAGCTTGATCGCTTTGGTGGCTGCGGCTGTAATGTTGGCCGCGGTCCGTTTTGGGTGGACTCTGCGCCAAACCTCAAGCGCCTCACCCAAGGTGCCGCTGTTGTTCTCCAGCGTGGCAAATGTTTTGTCGAGATGGGTGTGAGCATCGATCATGCCGGGGAGCACAACCCGGCCTGCTAGATCGCGGCTGTTTTGTGCTTCAGCTAAATGCAGCCCTGTGCCAGCTGGCTCAACGGCCGCAATGCGACCATCTTTTAGTGCGATGTCAACTTTGCCCGTTTTAAGCTGTCCGTTTGTGAGCAACCATTCCATCTAACCGTTGCCCCCCGGTATTTCAAACCTGCTGAGCACGGCGAACAGTTTGGTCAAATTTTCAACGGCCGCTTTCAGCAGTGCCTCTCCTTTTTCGGCCGAACCCAAAGTGGCATCACCGAAAACGCCAGTGTCACTCCAGTCGTCGGCTAACCACGCGGCCGAGGCGTTGCCGGTAAAAAATAGGCCGGTGTCGGTTTCTGGAAAATCGGGATAGCTGGTGGGGGCGAGTTCCATCTGTACCAATTCAGGGGCCATCGCCAAGATCAACGAGGTTTCTGTTTCACCACTGTGCAAACCGTAAGTCCACTCCTTTTCAGACATTTCAAACGAGGGTGTGCCATACTGGATGCCGTGAATGCAGAAAACCATCATCCCCGTGGCGATGCGGATGTCGCGGGCGATCATATTAAGCAGCGCCATGTTCCCCCCGTGCCCATTCAGGAACGCGAGCCGCCTAAATCCGGCCCGGGCCACGCTGGCGGCGATGTCGTGCAGGACCGCTATAAGGGTTTCGGCCGATAGGGTGATGGTGCCCGCAAAGTTGATGTGTTCATTGCTTTTGCCATACGACTGCGGCGGCAGCGCCCAGACCTTTAGGTCGTCTGGCAATTGGGCCAGCGTGGCGTCCAGCGCGTGCGTGGCGATCATCGTGTCTGTGATCAGCGGCAGGTGCGGACCGTGCTGCTCCACCGCTCCAATAGGGAGGATAACGACCCCATCTTGCTTGTCTAGAGCGGCAACTACGGGCGAGGTCATGTGGGCTAAATAACGCGTCACTAGCCAGCCTCCATTGATCGTAAGTGGCCGGGATTAAGCAGCTGATGTGGGTCCCAGCGGGCTTTTGCATCGAGTATCGGCTGGCCAAACCAGCGATCATCATCGTCTAAATAGGTGGTGTGCGGGCTATATTGTTCAATGCCAATTGATTCACAGAATTCCATGAGCCCAATCAGATGTTCGGCCGATTGGAAGCGCACGAGCGTCAGCCCCACCGGCCGCAATCGACCTGCTGAACGGGAAAAGGTGATGTGTTCGATTACGCTATCACCGTATTTAGCTTTGCGTTGAGCAAGTTGTTCAAAGACCTTATCTGGGTGAAAGGCGTCTTGCAGATAGGTGATGGATGGGTCAGCTTTCATCGCCCAAAGCGTGGTGTGATTCCACGAGTAATCAGTGAGTTCAATGGTGTTTTTGTGGACACCGGCCGTGGGGTTGTGCCAAGTCACCTCACCCCCATACTCAGCCATCATAGTGGCTACTTCATCAGGTTCAAGCGTCAGGTGGAGCAATAGAATCGCTTTGCCGTCTGGGCAGGCGTTGGCTTTAACCAGCTTGCCAAAATAAGAGGGAATCGGCCATTCTTGAACCGCCACCAGTCGGGTCGGAAGATCGTCATCAAAGGCGAGCGCGTTGCCACAGCGCAGGGCATCCTCAAAGGTGTCGAACGCAACCACATACTGCTGCCACGGCTGGGCCGGAGCCAACGCAAAGGTAAGGTCTGCGATAAAGGCGGATAGGCCGCAGTTGTGGATGATGCCTTGCAGCTCTTGTGGATCGGTGATGGTGATGATTTGGGGTTCAGCCTCGATGGTGACCACAGTAGCTCCCAGAATGTTGCCAGTATCCCACACGTTTCCCCATTTGATAGAGCCTGCCCCGGCCGATCCGCCTGCCAAAAACCCGGCGGCCGTAGAGGTGGGTAAGGTGCTGGGAAAAAAACGCAGTTCCGCCCCGATCTTTCGCGCTTCCCTTTCGATATTGAGGAGGATAGTGCCGGCTTCAACCCGAGCGTAGTCGGCTGTGAGTTCAAGGATGTTGCCCATGCTGCGGGTGCTAATGGTGACGCCGCCATGGATCGGTATCGATTGGCCGTAGTTACCTGTGCCCGCACCGCGCGGGGTGATGGGCACACCGGCTTTGACACAGGCTGCGATGGTGGCGACCAGTTCATCTACGGTAGAGGGCTGAGCAATCAAATCGGCCGATTTGTCTTCTAGTTGAGCTTTTAAAATTGGAGAATACCAATAGGCATCCTGTGAATTGCGTTTGAGCCGAGAACCCTTTGTAATCAGCCGCTTTTCTCCAACAATGTGCGCTAGTTCTTGCACCAGTTGGGCATTTAAATTTGTCATTCGTGTATTGTCTCCTGCCAAATAGAGATTGGATTGCTCATCCAGTCATGCCAGTCGGCCGCATATTGAATTCGGAATGGCTCATGGTCTAAGTCTGAACACCAGCGATTGTGCCGCATGAGATCGGCTGCTAATTTGCCGATGGCGTCTGAAGTATGGGCGGCCCCCGCATTTCCCCCCAAAGCCACATAGATTTGATTGTCTGCTAGCTGGTCAATGATCGGCTTACCTGTGGGCGTGTAAGAAGCCACGCAGGGTTTAATTTGCCAAGACAATATTTCAATCGACGGCATGAGCCGTGACATCCATAGTTTTGTTTCTTCCAGATGCAAAAATGAGTGACATGTGCGAAACCAGCGTGATAGGGCTGGAAAATCGGGGAGTAGTTGATCGGCCGTGCTTGTGAGTGCGATCTTGATATACGCTTTCCCTTCTGGATAGACGACCGGAGGCAGTAACGTGATGTGGTTTACGTGGTCACTTGGCTGATGGTAATTCAGTGGGGGGAGCTCTCTATTTTGTCTTGTTACTTCGGCCGAGACCTCACACAGAATAGTAG
>JBCCSO010000658.1:0-3423 GCA_039199965.1 Chloroflexota bacterium
AATTGTAAAAACCAGCCCGACGAGTCGCTTCGTCTGGTCCTTCTCCTGGCTCAGGCAAGAAACGGTCAATTGTTTTCTTGAGGAAAGAGCCCGGTTTGGCTGACACGACCAACCCCAAAGCACCGGCCGACACAATCCCCCTGATCTGACCCGAAACGCCGCTGCCACTCATCATCGCTTCATCATACTCAAATTCTTTACCGTATGGGTATCCGGCTAGAGCATGGCTGCGCCGCACAACTTTGGTGTTGATACCGGCCATCACGAACGGAAAGATGTAGCTCTGACTGATGTCATCATACACAACGCTGCGTAAGTCTTTTTTGTCTGGTCCGTCCCGTTCACCTTCTGGATTGAGGCTATAGGGTTCAACCAAAACTTTAAATAGCTGTTTATCTTTTGAAGCTTTCTCCATAGCATCACCGAGTGAGGCATAGGTGCCTCCGCTGATGCCACCATTGGCTGCTTTGACGCGCATATTGATCTTTTTTGCAGGATAGCCTGTTTGCTCTATCGCTTTTTTCTGCGTGAAGTAAACACCCATATCGCTGGGGATAGAATCAAAGCCGCAGGTGTGTACAATTTTGGTTCCGTTTGCCTCGGCCGCTGCATGGTGCGCGTCGATCATTTGGCGCATCCACGGCACTTCACCAGATAGGTCGCAGTAGTGGGTCTGATTCTCAACGCAGGCAGCTACCAGCTTAGAACCATACTTGCCATAAGGCCCCACAGTTGTGAGGATGACTTTGGTACGTTTGAGCATCGCATCTAAGCTCGCTTCGTCGTTGCTATCAGCCGTGATCATAGGCACGCTATCATCAGCTACTTCGTTGCGGACTGCTTCCAGTTTTGCGGCGTTTCTGCCGGCCATCGCCCATTTTAGGGATGGGTCGTGCCCGTATTGATCATACAAATATTCAGCGACCAGTCGGCCAGTAAAGCCTGTGGCTCCCCAGACAATAATGTCAAATTCTCGTTCGTTGTTCATCGTTTCCTCTTGTTGACAACCGTTTGCAGAGACCATACCATTGCCAAGTTAGATGTACAAAAGTTCAGATACAAAATTTGGAAGATGGCTAGATATAAAGTTATAGGTAAAGAGACCCTGCAGACTTTTTTACTCGATCAATCAGATTGGAATATGTTGGAGTCAAAGCATCCTAAAGCTGATGGGGGCATTAAACGAGAGCTACATCGCGCGTTTAAATTTCGTACATATGATGAGGCGTTTGCGTTCATGACGGCCGTCTCCGAGCAGGTCATCGTGCCGCTTGACCACCATCCCCGCTGGCTAAATGACTACAATCGGCTAGAAATGTGGTTCACAACGTTTGACTATGGGTATCAGATTTCGAATGTGGATTTGCAGGCGGCCGAACAGATAGAAGCCGTGTGGAGTGAGCTTTTTCATAAGTAAAAACGAGGTAGATCGCCAGCTTGCTGGTGATTGGTCGAAAAAGATGCTACCAGCAAGCTGGCAGCCTACAGATTGATCCAATTTTCTAGTTTTAGATTTAACACATGCTCAAACTGTTTGATATTGTTTGTGACCAATATCAAATTTTCAGACAGTGCATGAGCCGCTATGAATGTATCAACCGCACCAATTGGAGAGCCCGAATTCTTGAGTGCAGAACGGACCTGACCGTAAACATCGGTCGCTTTTGCGTCATAATCCAATACTTCAAACGCACTTAGGAAAAAATCCAAAGTTTTGTGGTTTTCTGCTTTTTTAGAGCTATTTTCCGCTCCGTAACGTAACTCAGATGCCACAATAGAAGAGAGAACTACTTCATCCGGATTCATGCTGGCTAACTTTTGATTGAGTTGCGGATAACGATTGTTGAGGAGGTAGATACAAATATTTGTATCAAGCAAATAGGCCATCCCAGTCCCGCTCCTCATTCGGTAGGTCTTCAATCTCCTCTGCCTCAACTGTCCACTCATGCTGATGCAATTGATCGAGCCAGTTTTGCCAAAAATGTGCAGGATCAGAGATCAGTAGTAGCCCCATTGGCGTTTCTTTTATTTGCACTGTATCCGTGTCGAAACGGACCGCCTTGGGGAGCCTGACCGCTTGGCTTCCACCATTTTTAAAAATTTTTGCTTCCAACATAATTCTCTCATTTGTAGATACGAAGTTGTATATACAATCCTACGGCTTTAGATTTTGTATGTCAAGATAGTTCAACGTCGGTCGAACTGACGGGTTGTCCTGCTTTGGTATAGCCATAAATCACAAACAGTAACGAGACTCCTTGTTGTGCCGCCAATATGAAACTATTCTGGATGAACATCAGGAGTCCCATGCTGCCGTTCATGATTATGAACAGCAGCCAGCCTGTACGATTGTTTTTTGCTAGTAAATAGGTTCCGCCTAGAAAGCCTGCCATCACGCCAGTTTCTAAGACCTGTGTCACACTAGTGATCCCGTTGTTGATGTAAATACTGTATCCAGTACCTGCAAAAATGAGGATGTAAGCGAATATCATCGCAAATTTGTCGAGTGAGGTGGGTAGCCGATTGCCACCTCGAAAAGCGATGATGAGCCCTAGAATCATCGATGGAGCTCCCCCTGCCTCGATTGCGGCCGCAATCCAGTCTTGCTTGATAACGAGCAAGATGATCCAAGCCGGGAGTCCAATCAGGTAAGCTGCCCATCCACAAATTTTAAGTTTGTCGGCCGATTCTCTCCCCTCTGAGAGAGATAGTAATATTTTATTGGCTAGGTAAAAACCGCCACCCCAAATCTGCAGTAGTAAAAAGTTCATGTGGTTTGATGATTAAATGTTTTAGGTGAATCTCTTGCGGATATCGGCCAAGCTCATTTCTTTTTATGAGCACGCTATCAATCACAGCATCTTCAATGCTATTTTGAAAATTGTTTTCTGAAAAGCTCAGCAGCATTGGATAGTTTGAAAAGATCCGATAATTGGGGCCGCTTTTCTTGCATCTTTTTAAATAAACTGCCGTAGTGCAAGTTGACTGTTGGTGATTTGAGTGTTTTGATTGAATCTTAAAATGGACTGAATCAAATCTAAATTTGTGACCAATAGACTGTAAATATTGATTTTAACCGTATCTGTGGAGGATATGATGGACAAAAAAACTTCTAGAATTATTCAAATTTTGCTCGCAATCTTTTTGCCACCTGTGGGCGTGTTTTTCAAAGTAGGCTTGGGGCTCCAGTTTTGGATCAATCTGCTGCTTACAATCTTTTTCTTCTTCCCCGGCATGATCCATGCCTTGTGGGTGATTCTGGACGACTGATTTCAGACCAACCGCAACAAGGAAGTTTGTAAATATTGAAACAAAAAAAGGGGTGACGAGAATTTCCGTCACCCCTTTACATTTTAATTTGAAGGTAAGTTCTAAGCTTTCTCGCGAGCTGCTTTCTTAGCTAGTCTTTCCTCTTCTTCAGCA
>JBCCSO010000659.1:0-3423 GCA_039199965.1 Chloroflexota bacterium
CCGGGGTGACCCAGCCAACCCGCTGTTCAAATTCGCCGCCAGAGAGCTGTACGTTGATGGCATCTGGCACATGCCCGCCCCCATAAACAGATGACTCACGACAGTCGATCACAATCCGGCCGGTAGCCATCAGATCTTTGGCCTCAGCAACGATCAGCCCTTTGGCTACCGGCCTTTCCATCGTCAAGGGCTTTTTGCCCTGATTGGTTGCGACTATGTTAAGAATGTTTGCCGGTTTGAGCGGCTGAGCGCTGGTCATGTAGCGGGTAAAAGCCTCTTTGTTTTTGAATTTGAGCGCGTCGTTGTAGCGTCTTTCGTATCCTACCGTAGTGACAACCTTGCCACTGGTGACGCGGCCTCAGGTAGATCCGGCAAGATGGCCGGGATAGACTTCAACGTGGTCGGGTAGCTCTAAAAAGCGGGGGATTGAATCATTGAATAACTGTTCTGCGCCTGATACGCCACCTTGCGCCAAGTCCGGCCGGGCGACGTCGCCCACCATGACAAAGTCGGCCGTTAACATCGCCCATGGCTCGTCACCTCGTGGGTAGTCGATGATGAGCAGGTTGATTTGTTCCGGCCGGTGTCCGGGCGCGTGGAAAACGCGTAATCCAACACCACCCATGCGAATTTCATCACCGCCTTTGAGCCGGGTCGCTTCATAGCTAATTTCTGCCAGCTCTGGCAAAAATAGCTCTGCTCCAGTTTCTTTAACCAAGCGGCGGGCACCTGAAATTTGGTCAGCGTGACTGTGTGAATCGATGACATATTTGATCTTCGATTTTTTCTTTTTTGCCATTTTTAAGTAGGGTTCAATGTCCCACAAGGGATCAAAAACCATACAGTCACCGGTCCGTTGACAACCAATCATATAGGTTGCACACCCGGTTTCTTCCCTAATTAGTGTTTCAAACCACATTTCGTTTCTCCATGGGCATGTGCGCCTGCGGCGCGCTTGAAGTGTGAAGTAATAAGTATGAAGTAGAAAGCCAACTTGCTTACCACTTCGTACTTTTATACTTCATACTCATTTAGTGGGGTAATTTCGGCCGGAGGTAGCCGTACAAATACATGCCACCCATCGCGCCTATAAACGTTAGCAGCGCGGGCCATTCGCCAGCACCAATCTGCACATAAATCGGGCTCGAGCAAGTGCCAGTCACCGTCCAGCCAATGTCAAATATGGTGCCGCCGATAATAATACCCGGATTAAAGGGTTTCGGCTGATAGACAATTGATTCCCCATCAACTGACTTCACCTGAACCGCTTGATGATCAACATTGAAATCATTCCGACCGTGATGGCGGTGCCAATGATGAAATACATGTGCGGTTCTTTAAACAAAAACATGTCGTGGATAAGCTGCCAGCAAACCACTTCTGATTTATGGATTGTTAGGGACTAGCCGCAGCTTGGTAGTTGGCCCCGTGGCGATGGTTTCTTTGCTGGTGGCATCTGGCATCGCGCCGCTAGTCAATGGAAATGTGGAGCAAGCAGTGTCGCTGGCGCTTACGCTTGCCTTGATGGTTGCCATCATTCAAATGGTGATGGGGTTGCTGCGGGTTGGCTTTTTGGTTAACTTTTTGAGCCATCCCCCCTGTCTGCGTTTACGAGTGCGGCCGCCATTTTGATTGGATTCAGCCAGCTAAAAGGGTTGCTGGGGGTCAGCATACCTCACTTTGACTATTTTTATCAGCAGGTCATTTACTTGCTGCAGCATTTGGCCGAAATCAACTGGGCCACCTTAACGCTGGGTGTGCTGGGGATCGCTATTTTGGTCTTTTTTAAGCGATGGCTGTCGGGTTGGCTCATGCAGAGCGCACTGCCAAAAACGTGGGCGACCGCTTTGGGAAAATTTGGCCCGCTGGTGATTGTGGTGCTGGGTATTGTGCTCGTCCGTACACTAGAGCTTGACACCACGGCCGGGGTAAAAGTTGTGGGGCAGGTCCCGGACGGATTGCCCCCATTAACTATGCCATCCCTAAACCTAAACAGCCTGATGGCTCTGCTACCTATCGCCCTCACAATTAGCATGGTTGGCTACATGGAAAGCGTTTTTGTGGCTAAATCATTAGCCAGCAAGCGGCGAGAAAAAATCGATCCGGATCAAGAGTTGATTGCGCTGGGTTTGGCCAATATCGGGGCGGCGTTTACCGGCGGCTACCCAGTGACAGGGGGTATTTCTCGCTCGGTGGTCAACTTTTCGGCCGGGTCCCGCTCTGGGATGGCGTCGATCATCACGGCCGCGCTGGTGGCACTGACGGTGCTCTTTTTGACCCCCTTGTTTACCCATCTGCCCAACGCCATACTGGCAGCCATCATTTTGGTAGCGGTAGCCAACATGATTGATTTCAAAAAGGCCGTGCGGGTCTGACGCTACAATCGGGCCGATGGGGTGGCTTGGTGGGTCACGTTTGTGGCCGTGCTGGATCAGCTGAAGCAGAGCGAGTTTTGGCACCATTTTGATGAGGGGCATCTCCACTTCACGACGTGTAATGCGATAAAGAAATTGATATAAATCGCTGAGGCATTAAGTGCCCCGCACTTTTTTTCAGATGTCCACTGCATACGCAGAACTACCTATTACAAAAGGGCTACAGATCCTCTACCCTGTCAAAATAGATTGTAGACTCTGGGAGCAGTTGAATTAGTCGGATCAATCACCCGAAAAATGGTTAGGAAGATATAGATGGAAACAGAGACTTTTTTGAGCACAATGCCACACGCCATGATCGTGGAAGATGAAAGCGCCTTGTCTGAGGTTTATAAAATGGCTCTGACGCAAGCAGGGTATTTTGTGCAAACGTTTAACAACGGCATAGACGCGGCCGAACATCTGAAAAAAGTCTCCCCCCGCTTGATCTTGCTTGATCTCAATCTGCCTGGCGCTTCGGGCGAAGAAATCCTACGATCGATCAAAGATGTGCCTGCCCATCAAGATACCAAGATTTTCCTCCTGACATCTAACGCGCGAATGGGGCGCCACTTGGCCGGGGAAGTAGACATCCTTTTGGAAAAACCCGTGCGCTGCAGGCTGCTCTATCGATTGGCCGAAAAATTTAAGCCACAGCGTAGCCAGCCAAAACTTGAAAGTTCACCTAACTTAAACCCGATTAGCCATTCATCATTTGGTTTTTCAAGCTATTAAACGGAAGCGGCCGATACTCAATACTGAGCACCGGCTGTTTTTTATGTTTGCGACCCTACATATTTAAGGCTGGTGATAGAAGAGAGGGAGCTCTTGATTGCCTTTAAATCAGCCAAGCTTTGATCGCTTTCTTCACCTCTAGGCTGTCTAGGAGGCCAAGGTGATTTGTCTCACGGATGATTAGACAGTGAGCTTCAGGAAATTTAAGCTGTCGTACCGGGTCATGATGATGCCCTAAGGCACTACTGACAGTTACCAACCCATCGCCAATCAG
>JBCCSO010000660.1:0-3422 GCA_039199965.1 Chloroflexota bacterium
ATCGGCCGTACAGCCGAGCAAAAACAGTGCAAATAGACCGATCCCCATCCACTTTTTTATCCGAAACATCTTATTCTGACTCTTCATCTTCCTCATCTTTGCCGAACTTCACATTTGCCAAACTGTTCAACTCTTCCAGTTCTTGAAACAGCTGTTTTTGTTTGGCAACTACACGCATGTAGAAAACAATCAAGCCTACCCACGCAATCGTAATGCCCACCGCAATCAGTATAAAATTCAAGTCCATAATTACACCTATTTGCTGACCTTATAATCGGATATTTCTTAGTTGAATTGTAGCCAAAAAAGATATACATTACCCTCTCTTATTACAGTTCCTAAGGTCCACGAATTATCCTTTGTTCCTATGTGCATTACCTTTAGGTGGATCGTATGAAACCATTCTGACAAATATTTATGCTCGAACCGATCTTAATTGAGTTTCCAAGCATCATCACTACCGACAATTTAATTATCCGTTCCCCACGGCCGGGAGATGGAAAAGCAGCCCATCAAGCGGTATCTGAAAGCCAAGATTATTTAAAAGATTGGATGCCTTGGGCGGTTGAAGTGCCCGACGCAGAATGGTACGAAAAGTGGGCCAGAGAAAATCATCTGGACTTTTTAGGACGCAAAAATCTGACGATGATGGTTATTCATCAGGAAAGTGGCAAGTTTATTGGTGGCACCGGGTTTCACTCACTCGATTGGTCGATTCCATCGCTAGAAATCGGCTACTGGCTGCACCCATCCTACAGCGGCCGTGGGTATATGACAGAAGCGGTCAAAGCTTTGACTGAATTTGGTTTCAATACGCTCAAAGCGATGCGGATTGAAATACGATGCGATGCAGACAATTTACGCAGTGTGGGGGTTGCAGAAAGAGCGGGCTATCAGCTTGAAGCAACCTTTAAAAACCATCGCAGGCACCACATCACCAATAAACTAACAACTACCCTTGTTTATGCTAAGATCGCGGAGGAGCACCACGATGCTTAGTAACTGTCTAAAAATTAGTTCCTTTTTTCAAATTGGGTGAACGGTAAACAGTAAGCGGTGAACGATATTGAACCGCTTACCGACCACCGTTCACTGTTCACCATAGAAAGAAATTTTTTTAGACGCTCACTTAGTTTACGGGAGACGGAAAAAATTTTATGGATATCGAAGAACAAGCAGGGAAAATTAAAGAAGTTTTTATCGAAATGGAAAATGAGGTTGACGAAGTTGAGGCCGAGCCAATCGATTTAGACAATCCAAGCTACTTCATCAACCGAGAGCTAAGCACGATTGAGTTTAATCGACGGGTGCTGATGGAAAGCATGGACACCGATCATCCGGTGCTTGAGCGCACAAAATTCAATGCGATTTACAGCAGCAATATGGATGAGTTTTTCATGGTCCGGGTAGCTGGTATCCGGCAGCAGGTTGAGCTTGGTATTCCAGAATCACCGGCCGATGGACTGCTGCCGCGCGAACAGCTTGTGTCTATTCATCGGGCAGTTGATGAACTCAACACGCTCCAAATGCACAATTGGCGTGACACGCTCGAGCCCGAGCTAGCTCAAAATGGTATTCAAATCCTTAAATATGAGGAGATCAAATCGAAACAGAAGAAAAGCGTTGCACGCTACTTTGAGCAAGAGCTTTTTCCGGTTCTAACACCGCTTGCGTTTGATCCCGGCCATCCATTCCCTCACATCTCAAACTTAAGTTTGAACCTTGCGGTTGTAGTGCGTGATCCTAGACAGGGTGACACTCACTTTGCCCGTGTCAAAGTCCCCAGCACGCTACCCCGGTTGGTCCCGCTGAACCCGCTTGATCCTGATGACTTTAACCAGCCGAAAGTCCAAAAATTTGTCTGGCTTGAAGACGTGATCACGGCAAACTTGCACCGGCTGTTTCCGGGGATGAATATTGAGGAAGCCCACGCTTTCCGTGTAACCCGAAACTCTGATATTGAGCTTCAGGAAGACGA
Source organism: Chloroflexota bacterium (assembly GCA_039199965.1). Lineage (GTDB taxonomy): Bacteria > Chloroflexota > Anaerolineae > Promineifilales > Promineifilaceae > WTJY01. The sequence continues at coordinate 1,979 of JBCCSO010000660.1, forward strand.
AGCAGATGACTTACTCGCTACGATGGAAGAGAATCTGCGCAAGCGGCCGTTTGGCTTTGTCGTACGCCTTGAAATCGCGTCGTCCTGCCCAGACCGCGTGCGCGAACTGCTGCGAAACAACCTTGAGGCGACTCCGCTTGATGTATACACCATTGACGGCCCTCTAGGAATGAGCAGTATGTTTCAGCTGATGGCGATTGACCGGCCGGAACTCAAAGACCCGCCGCTTAACCCGACCATCCCCCCCCCATTCCGCAGTGGTGACAACATCTTTCGCACCCTGCGCCGTCAGGATGCACTCCTCCACCACCCATACGACAGCTTTAGCCCGATCATCAATCTAATTGAGGAGGCGGCTCTAGACCGTGATGTGCTTGCAATCAAACAAACGCTGTACCGTGTCGATTCCGGCTCGCCAATAATTGAAGCACTCATCCGTGCAAGACAAAATGGCAAGCAGGTAACCGTTTTGGTCGAGCTAAAAGCGCGCTTTGATGAAGAAAGCAACATTGAATGGGCTAGAGCGTTGGAAAACGCTGGGGTTCACGTTGTGTACGGGCTGATCGGCCTGAAAACGCATGCCAAGGTCACGCTTGTGGTGCGTCGTGAACGTGAAGGATTGCGCCGCTACGTCCATTTGGGAACCGGCAACTACAACACCTCAACGGCCCGCATTTACACAGATTTAGGCTTTATGACGACCGATCCAGACATCTGCACTGATATTTCTGAGTTGTTCAACGTGCTTACCGGCTACTCGAACCAGAGTGACTACAGGAAATTACTAGTCGCCCCGGTATCAGCTCGCCAAAATCTGACCAAGATGATTGAGCGGGAAACCGCCTTAGGCGAACGCGGAAAAATCACCTTCAAGATTAATCACTTGGTTGATGCCAAAATGATCAAAGCACTTTATCGGGCATCGATGGCGGGCGTGAAAGTTGATCTATCCATTCGGGGCATTTGCTGTCTGCGGCCGGGGCTTCCGGGTGTAAGCGACAACATTACGGTCCGCAGTACCATCGGCCGCTTTTTAGAGCACACGCGCATTTTCTACTTTGGCAACAACGGCCGGCCGAAGCTATTTGCCGGTAGCGCAGACCTCATGCCCCGCAATCTCGACCGCCGTATTGAAGCGATCTTCCCCATTGAAAACGATGTTTTGAAAAAAGAGGTCATTGATCACGTTCTCAACATCTATAAAAAAGACACGGCCAAAAGTTACATACTCAAGCCCGGCGGTCAATACGTGCCCATTGCCCAAGAAATCATGGCTGAGGATGAGCTGTTTAGTGCACAAAAGTGGTATTTGAAAGAACGCGAAACGCACATTCAGCCAGTGGGATTGGGGTAGTGGTCAGTGTGTAAGCGAAGCGGCGTGGTCAGTAAAAAGTGTGAAGTATGAAGTTTGAAGTGACAAGTTTGGTTAACGGCTAAAAGCCAA
>JBCCSO010000661.1:0-3421 GCA_039199965.1 Chloroflexota bacterium
ACACCACCCGGCTGTGGTGGAATAGCAGCCATACAGCTGGGGCAAGTGGCTGGAAAAATTAATTTAACCGCCTCAGCAGCCTCATCAAAATCAAATCGATCTTCTTGGATTTGCCCAGAAAGAACATACTTGAGCGTTTCTTTCCAGTCCTCTGCTTCTTGGTTTTTGATGTGAAAGCGAAGGCGAGATAAATCTGCTTGTCCAGCAAGCGTCATTGATAGGATTTCATCCGCTCCCCACTGTAGCCTGCGCCGCTTTTCTTCAGAATGCTCGATCGTATCGATGTTTCGTAATTCAACATCCATTAAGAGCTTTTGAACTTCCGTAGATTTAGTTGTGATAAACAAGAATTTCTTTTCAGCCACTTCTTCCTTTTGTTCAAACAAAAGACGCTGATCGGTTAAGTACAGGTAGCCGTCTGGTCCTTCATCTTCACCATCGATCTCCCATTCGGCTTCCCCAACCATCACAACGGCTTCACTGCCTCTAAGCTCAATCTCTGAGTCGTTAAGCAAATTCAGCGCGGTGTCTGCTTCATCTAAGTCGTCGTAAATTTCATTCACGGTTAAAAGGATGGCGCTGTACCGGCCGCGAATGCTCTGTTCCGTGGTGCTGATCAGGCTTTCTAGCTGCTCTAACTGGGATTCTGCCTTGTCAACCATGAGCTTGTTGGGCCGGACAAGCTGATCCATGGCTCTATCCAAAGACCGGGCTGAGTTGGATAGTTTCCGTAATCCACCATCAAACTCATCATCAACTGCATCCTGTAGGCCTGATAGCCACTCATCTTCAACCAAAGCGAGCGCATCATCCATGTCTTTGGTGAACACAAAGCCCCTTTTGTTGATGTCGCTAATTTTGAGCGGAATATCAACAAAGGCACCGTCTATTCGGCTGATTTCAGACTGGATTGAGCTTAGTTGAGCTCTCTGTTGAACGCCGGTTTCTTTTGTTTGCAGAAGCTGAACGGCCGACTGAAGCTCACTAGAAACGGACGAAGCCGGTTGTGTTCTCGTTCTGGCCGGAGATGGTTTTGGACGAGGCGGCCGGTTTTTGCGCGCTCCTCCTTTCTTCCTTCGCAAAGAATTTTTTTGCTTCACTCCTCTAATCCTGTTTCTGCCTGCACCTGCGTTTCTAGCCCTGCGTTTGCCTCGTTTGCTCATATGCTTTTAAACGGTTGTTGTGATTTGTCTGATCGAAGTTGATGATTTTTTGCAAGCAGGCCTCCCCCTCATTTTATGACATGCTGGATGAAATTCAATGGCTAGCCAAGTTGAGGCTGGTCGATTGGGGCTAGTGCGTTAGCAAACAAGCGGGCAATCGCCAGTATTTTTCTGTCTGATCCTTCTCTACCAATGAGCTGTAGACCAATTGGCATGCCGCCTGCTGACTGCTTGATGGGAATAACAACAGACGGAAGATGACATGCCGTTGCCAGTGATATCCACTGATACAATGTCATGTATGATGCTGGCTGACCGTCAATGTCTATTTTGCGCCGCTCCATGGTGATTTCGTTGTTATGCAAGATAGCGGGTACAGATGTGACAGGGCTGATTAACACATCATAGTTTTCAAAGAATCGATCGCAGGCCGCTTTGAGCTTTGATCGCTCTTGCTTGGTTTGTGAAATTTGCTCTTTCGTTTGGGTGGCTGAAAGGATGGTGTTTGAAAAGGCCATCTGCCCCTTTTTTGCAAACAGTTTGGCAAACGGCCGCAGGCATTTGAACAAGAACTTAGTTGCGGCCGGTAAACCAGCTGTGACAATTGGGATCAACAGCCGCTGATAAACATCAATCAAATGGTCACCATCTTTAACCGGCCTGTCGGACTTCACTCGCCCGCCGCTATCTTTGATTACTTTGATAAGATGATCCATCGCCCCAGCAACCTCACTGCCCAGCTCAAATTTGTTTTCACGCCACACCGCAATGCGGCAGGATGGAATGGCCGTTGGGATCGTCTCATGTGGGGCATCGGGTGCAAGAATCGAAAAAAGCAGATTAAGATCATCAACCGTGCGCGCCATCGGCCCAGCTACGGCCAGATCTGGGTCTGGTACGTCAATCCACGGCATCGGTGGCACGTGCCCTTTGAGCGATATGGTCCCATAGGTTGGTTTAAGCGCCATTACACCACAGTTGTGTGCTGGTGTGCGCAAGCTACCACCAATGTCAGAGCCCACTTCAAGCGGTGTCAATCCAGCAGCTAGCGCGGCCGCCGCGCCACCGGACGAGCCTCCCGGTGTCCGGGCCGTGTCATAGGGATTATTTGTGGTGCCGTACACAGCGTTGTAGGTTTGGATGTCACCCGTTAAGTGGGGCGTATTGGTCTTGCCCCAAATGATCGCCCCGGCCGCTTTGAGCTTTTCAACCACGAAGGCATCGGTGGCTTCAGGCGGCCGGTCAGCCAGAGCAGGTTCACCGCACACGGCCGGGAGCCCGTCAACATCATAAGAATCTTTAAGCGTCATGGGTAGGCCATTGAGCGGGCCTAAGTTTTCACCACTGGCTCGCCGCTGATCAAAATCCTTTGCCATGTGGCGCGCCATCTCTAAATTTTGAGACACGATGGTATTGAGAGCCGGGTTCACTTTTTCAGCACGAGCGATGTAGGCTTCAAGCAGTTCTTCAGAGGTTACTTGCCCAGTTGCAAGCCAATTAATTTGCTCCGTTGCGGATGCGTTTAGATCGAGAGTCATGATTTAAATTTGGATAGGATGAAAGTTGATGAGATGAAGTTAGATTAAATCATCTCATCATCCTATCAACTTGGTTTACACGAGTACTTCAATCAAATGTGGCCCTGATTTTTTGATGGCACCTTCTAGGACTTTGCAAAACTCATCGGCCGAACTCACGCGGGTGCCTTCAACCCCCATCCCCTCAGCTATTTTGGCAAAGTTCAGCTCAGGATTGTCTAAATTGAGCATCGCTTGGGCTTTTGGGGTATCAGCCGATGCCCCTACTTTTTCGAGCTCACCTTCTAGAATGTGATAGGCACGATTGTTCCAAATAATTGAAACCACATCTAGATTCTCCCGCGCCATCGTCCACAGCGCCTGAATTGAATACATGGCTGAGCCATCCGCCTGTGGATTGATCACCTGTCTATCCGGGCAAGCGACGGCCGCACCGACTGCCAGCGGCAGACCACCGCCAATGGCACCACCGGTGCCTGTCAGAACATCGTGCTGGGGAGCTTTGGTCATAAACGCTTCACTGCCCCGGCTGGAGGTGAGTGACTCATCGGACAGGATGGTTTGATCCGGCATGAGCGCAGCGATTCCCTGCCATACTTTCTCGATGGTAAGCTCACCCGTTGGCAGGTCCGGCCGATCAAGCTGCGCCAACTCCCAAGTATCATCGCCAACATTTAAGATGTCGCACAGTGCTTCTAAAGCTCCGGCCGAATCCTCGCC
>JBCCSO010000662.1:0-3419 GCA_039199965.1 Chloroflexota bacterium
GGTGCACCAACAGGGTTTGCAGGAGTGGTGGGCACTATTTCTAAGTTATCCAAAAGTGAATCATCGGCCGCAGCTTCCACCACGGGCACGGGCTCAAAAGGCTCTTGGTTGCAGCTGGCTAAGCTAATTGCTAGCAAAATAGTAGCCAACAGAAGCATCGTTTTTTTAATCGGCCAATCCATTGCCCCTAAGCATAGTCACTACGCAAAATAGATCAATTTTTCTGCCAAGACACTTAATTTTTGGCACAAAAAAACCGCTCCCCGTATGGACAGCGGTTTGACTTCAATTTGCGACAAATTACATGCCAAATAAGTTTTGAATTTTCATGACAGCCGACATATCACCATCAATTTTGACCTTGCCACCCATGAAGGCCATCATCGGGTTAAGTTCACCGGTAACAAGCGCTTTAAAGTCATCTGAGTCCATACTGATGGTCGCATTCGCATCATCAGAAAGTCCTTCTGAAACGTCTAGTGATCCACCAGAAATAGCGATGGTCTTGCTTGTTGCTTCATCGCCAGAAAGGTCCCATCCGATTGTCACTTCAACACCATCGGCCGCGCCAGAGTCCATGCGATCTGACATCGCTGCAAAAATTTCTTCTACTGTTGCCATTATATTTCTCCTAAAACTGCTGTTTTGGCCAACCCCCGAAGTAATTGCACACGGGCTGGCTGTAGGCCATCCATTGATTCAAATGACCTAAAATTATCACAAAATTTTACTCCGCTTCAGCCTGTGTGCAAAAGCCGCTTACTTTAATCTTCCGCGAGCGTCATGTCACGGGAATTAAAGAAGTCAGCTGCCAGCAGAAACAGAACAGCCGCGAATAGCAGAATTAGTGCAGGAGCAAAGGCTTGAGCTCGCGTAAAGTAGCCGGTTTGTACAGCATCCAAGATCGCACGGAACGGCCAGAAAAGACTCCCAAAGACATTGCTAATAGTTGTCATTGTCGTCCCCGTTAGGAAGTCGGCCGCGCGAATCAGAAACTCACTCATTTGAATAATTGCTTCCGACGTACCAATCGCTTGCTCTCCCGTATCGCGTAGGAAAGAAGCGATCCAATTAATTGTTTCACCCTCGTTGTCACCGAAAATAATCGCTACCGCAAGCAAACCAAATATCCAAACGCGAGACCAACCATACGAGACAAAGTCAGAGGCTTGAAGAGCAAGCACTGAGGCCAATATGTTGAGTGAAAGCCAAATTGGAGGGACTTCTATCGCCCGGCCGATCGTCAGTTCAGGTCCATTCCGAATCAAGACAACGGCCGTCATCAACAGTTGGAGTAGCAGCGCAAAGATCAGAGCGGTCAGCAAAATGGACGCCAAAAATTCTGTTCGGCTCTGTAATCGCATAAAAAACGGATAGCTCTTTGCTTCATTCGACAAAGAAGCTACCGCTAATGTCGAAAAGAATGAAATCACCAGCCCAAACGCCCCAATCACAATTACAAAATATTCTGGTTCAGGCGCCCGCTGGTAAAAAGTTAGCCAGTAATATGCAAAGCCAACAAGCAAAAGGATGATACTCGCCATAGATGAAAAGAGTCGATACAGCAAGTATGAAGTGAGGGTTGTTATGCGCTGCATCATTGGCGGATCACCTTGGCATAAACTTCGTTTAGTGTCGTTTCTGGCCGCTCGATGCGCAAGACATCATGTCCGGCTGACAGCAGTAGGCGCAACACATCACGCCGTAAAGGCAAAGCTTCAGTTGACAGTTCCACCGATTGCTCCCGCACCTGAATACCCGGGTCTAGAGACTCTAAAAGCAGTTTAATATCACCAAGATCACTATCGCAGAAAATACGAGTCTTGCCTGATGCCTCGGACGCACGGGCAATTGATGATTTATACACAATCTCGCCACGCGACATAATGGCGATGTCTGTGCAAACCGCCTTAACTTCATTTAAGCGATGGGAACTGAGCAGGATGGCCTTTCCCTGCTCGCGCAGCATCCGCAGAATCGCCTGCATTTCCTGCTGGCCAATCGGGTCAAGCCCATCTCCGGGCTCATCAAGCACCAGCACGTCAGGGTCGCCAATCATCGCCTGCGCTAACCCAATGCGCTGCTTCATCCCCTTCGAGCAATCACGAATCCGTTTATCGGCCGCAGGAACCATCCCTACCAATTGAATGACTTGTTGAACTTTAGACCCGGCCGCTTGACCGCTCAGGCCGCTCATCGCCGCCATCGTTGCCAAATACTGGCGGGCGGTCATCCGGCTCGGGAAATGCAGCCGCTCTGGCTTGTATCCGATTTTAGGCCACTGACCGTGCGTCGGCCGAATCACCCCATCATCTTGAGGAAGAAAGCCGGTTAACACCCGAAAAAAGGTTGTTTTACCCGCCCCATTCGGACCTAGAACACCTAAAATCTCCCCACGGTTGAGTTCAAGTGATATGTTGTTGAGGACGCGGAAAGAGTGGAAATTTCTAGTCAGGTTTTGGATTTGTAGCACAGCCAATCCTTGAATATTGGTTTTGCATGAAGTAGCAGCGGATGAGTTTACCAGCCAACAAGCCAATCACAAATGAACTTTAAGGAAATTAGGAAAAAAGAGTTGTGTGGTTTGCTTTTAGCTTTTAGTTATTGGCTTTTAGCTTTCGTTTGAATGCTGAAGTCGTTGGTTATTAATCAGATAAAGATCTATTTGCCTTAGTCATCGCTCACTTACGGCTCACTCAGTTCGTGGTAGAATCTGGTACCAAACTATGTCAGAACTTCTCGAACGATTAGAACTCGCCTTAGCCTGTCGCCAGCCTTTGATTGATGGGGACCAAAAGCACGAAGGGGCGTTCCGCTTATTCAACGGTTTTTATGAAGGGTGCCGTGACATTGCCATTGATGTGTACGCAAAAACGGCCGTCGTCCATAACTATGCCAAAGCACCGGCCGATGGGGATTGGGCGGTATCGATTGCCCGACAGTTCATCATGATCAAACTACCTTGGATCGAGTCGATTTTACTCAAGGTGCGCAAGGGGGAAACGGCCGAAATCAAAAACGGGCAGCTGATTTATGGAGAAAAGCTGAGCAAAGAAATTCGCGAGCACGGGGTCCGCTACTCGATAGACCTCACCATGAATCGAGATGCCAGTCTGTATTTGGACACGCGCAATTTGCGAGAATGGCTCATTGAACATTCGGCCGGAAAAACGGTGCTCAATACCTTCGCCTACACGGGTAGTCTAGGTGTAGCAGCCGCGGCCGGAAAGGCCAAGCAGGTTGTACAGACAGATCTCAACAAAAAGTTTTTGAACGTGGGCAAAACGAGCTATACGCTCAACGGCTTTCCGATCAACAAAAAAGAGTTTATTGCCCAAGACTTTTTCTCGCTGGTGAAAAAATACAATCGAGACGGGACAAGGTTTGATCTGATTTTGCTCGATCCCCCGTTTTTCTCA
>JBCCSO010000663.1:0-3417 GCA_039199965.1 Chloroflexota bacterium
CCGTTGTGCATCACGAGCTTGCAGTTGGTCATCAGCTTGGCCTGATGTGCAGGCAGGACGGTACACACCAGAAAGTCCGCTTTGGGCAGAAGACCGGCCGCGCGTGTCTCATCTTTGAGCTCTAAAAATTCAACCTCAAATTCGGCCGGTTTCACTTCATGCACCACTTTTTGAATCCAAGGATGTACAGTTGTATAAACGATTAATGGCATCGATTTAGCCTCCTATCTAGGACTGGTTGGTTTGTACAAACAGCGTTGGGGTTGCGCGGAATTCATGCCCAACCGGAGGGGTTTCTTTTTCTGCGATCAGGCTTAGGTTGGGCAACCGATCAAACAGCATACGCAGACCAATTTGAGCTTCCAGCCGGGCCAGCGGTGAACCGAAACAAAAGTGAGGGCCGTTGGCAAAACTGAGATGCTTGTTCGCATTCGGCCGCTGAATACTGAACTGACTGGGATTTTCAAAAAAGGCCGGATCACGATTGGCTGCGCTCAAAAAAGTGTAGATTTTTTCTCCCTTTACGATGGGAACGTTGTGCAAAACAACATCTTTGGTGGGAAAGCGCATGGCAGACTGCACGGGAGATTCCCAGCGCAGTGCCTCTTCAATACCGGCCGCTAAGAGTTTGTCGCTTGATTTGGCAAGTTCCAGCTGGTCAGGGTGTTTCAGCAGTGCCCAAATGGTGTTTGAAAGCATCGCTGAGGTGGTTTCGACCCCACCGAAAAAGGTGAGCGCAACATTTGATACAATCTCATCAGTCGTGAGTTGATTGTTTGGATCGTGCACAATTTGGCTCAGCACAGAGTCATTCGGCCGGGCTTTGAGCTTCTCGATTTCATGTAGCACCAGTTGCCGAAATGCTTGGAAGGCTCGTTTTCCCCGCTCGCGAATGTCCGACTGCAGCGTCACATTGCCGATGGCGGCGCCAAAATCATCATAAAAGCTGCGAAAGTGAGACAAATCATCAACCGGAAAACCCAAGGTAGCGACCACCACGTAAACAGACAGCTTGTCTGAGAATTCTTTGTCTAAATCAACGACCTCTTGGTCAGCAATGTCAGCGATTAGCCGGTCGGCCGTTTGGGTGATGAGATCTGCGTAAAAGTTCCGACAGTGGCGCGGCCGGTAAGGCTCGACAAAAACGTCTCGAATTTTTTTATGCTCAGGCCCGTCTAGGCTCAGCATCATGGGGCCAAATGTGTCTTCCATCGGGTTGATTTGGCCGTCAATCGGCTCCATGGTGTAGGTTGCAGCATCACGCAGCATGTTGAGCACATCGGCCCGTCGAGTGACCATCCAGAAGTTGAAAGCGGGTGCCCATGAAACTGGTTCGCGGGCCTGCAGCTGCTGAAAGATGGAGTATGGGTCACGATCCATTTGTTCGATGGTAATCGACGCACCGATGGGGAACTGTTTGTTACGGTTAGCCATAGCAGTATTTTGTCTTATACGTCATCAATTGACCAACTAGAAGATTCGGTCAACCACAGAATTACGTATGTAAATGCTGCATGACAAGGATTTGCTAATCTTAAGTGAGCCGACATGATCTTTAGAGTCAATTTAACACGGGGCCAATCATCTAGTTGGCCTGCCCTGCTCATTTACAGTCATATCAAATCAAACACTTTATGCTAAAATAATGGGTTTCTGTCAGCGCATTAAACTTCTTGTGTTGACTATCTTCTTCAAAATCCTTGTAGCTATCCAAAAGAAACGTCCATCGGCCGTAGGCTTCTCCAATCTCTCTCAGTAAGGGTCAGTTTTTAGGCTGATTTGACAAATCGGCCCAGTAGGCAAAAGCCAGTCCAACCGCTTTTTCTGTTGGTTGGACATATGCAGCAAAAGGCTGACACGGCTGAGCCTCGATAACAAACTATGATTACGCCAGTTGAAAGAGACACTCACTGTCAAAACCGATCTTCATTACCAATGCTTTTCCCTGCTTCTCCAAATTTAGGGCGGCCACCTTAATCGGCAAAAGTTTGCAAGATAAATGGGTAAGCTGGAAAATTATATGATTACAGGGGCGAGTCATTTTCGCCTAACGAGAATAACATAGCCTTTTGCATCATTAATTAAGCCAATGCCTGTGCAAAGTCCTCGAGCAAATCATCGATATGCTCAAGCCCCACAGACACGCGCAGTAAATCCATTGGGGTTTTTGAGGTCTCACCCTCAACCGGTGCGCGATGCTCGATCAGGCTTTCAACGCCACCTAAACTGGTAGCGCGGGCAAAGATTTTGGTGGCTCCTGCTACCTTATCGGCCGCCTCTGCACCCCCATTCACCTGCACAGACAACATTCCACCAAAGTCTTTCATTTGCTGCTTGGCAATGTCATGGCCGGGGTGGCTTTCCAAACCAGGGTAATGGACCGTGTGTACGGCCGGATGATCTTCTAAGAATTGAGCCAGTTTCATCGCATTAGAGCAGTGTCCGCGCATCCGGTACGGCAATGTACGAATGCCGCGCAGCAGCAGCCAGCAATCAAATCCGCTGGGCACACCGCCCCCAATCGTCTGATTAAAGCGCATCAGCTCAAAGAACTCATTTTCTTCCCGCGCGACAATGACCCCGCCAGTTAGGTCACTGTGGCCACCCAGATATTTGGTGGTCGAATGCACCACTACGTCTGCGCCAAGCTCCAGTGCGGGTTGCAGCATCGGAGTCGCCCATGTGCCATCAACGCCCAGCATCGCACCACCCTCATGCGCAATATCTGCAATGGCCGAAATATCGGTAACTTTGAGCATCGGGTTAGACGGGGTTTCAGCCCAGAGCAGTTTGGTATTAGGCTGGATCGATGCTTTGACCGCTTCAAGATCGGTCATGTCAACCATTGAATATTCAAGCCCCCAGCGGGTAAGCTGGATGGTGACCAGTTCACGCACGCCGAAATAGGTGTCATCCGCCAAAATAACGTGATCCCCTTTTGAAAGGGCTTGAAATACACCTGCCACGGCCGCCATACCTGAGGCAAACGTGATCGCTCCTGCACCGCCCTCAAGCATGGTCAGGCACTCTTCCAACGCACGCCGGTTGGGATTGTCACTGCGAGAGTAGATAAAATCTCCATCGTTTCCACGGAGGTAGGTGGACGATAGATGGATAGGCGGCATCACTGCCCCCGTTTCTTTGTCAGGATTTCGGCCGGCTTGGATCGCGATCGTTTCGATATTTTTCATGTTGCTAATTTATTGGCCCATTCGTCTGAATGAACTAATCTTGAGGGGGTAAACAATTAGGTAGATAGCGGGTCAGAATGATAACTTTAATGACAATAACTGTCAGGGATTTGTTGGAATTCTAGGCCAAGCGTTTTTGTTTTTTCATAATTAGGCAATAACCATCCTTATTACAACAGTTGAAAGTAGATGAAAGAAATTTATATCATTCGACACGGCTTTAGGC
>JBCCSO010000664.1:0-3412 GCA_039199965.1 Chloroflexota bacterium
CAGCACCGTTTCTAATCCCAGATGCTCTTGGAACTGAGCCACCACCGGAATTGAGCCACCTTCACGCATAAACACTGGCTCTTTGCCGAATCCGGCCGTGTACGCCTGCTTCGCCGCCTTCATCGCCGGAATAGAGTAGTCGGTGATGCTGGGAATTGAGCCTTCAGACTTTGAGCCAAATTTGATCGATACGGTGTCCGGTGCGATGCTGAGCACATGATCCCGAAACGCTTTTTTGATTTTGGCAGGGTCTTGGTCGGGCACCAAGCGCATGCTAATTTTGGCATGTACGGTTGATGGCAAGACGGTTTTGCCACCTTCACCCGTGTAGCCACCGATGATGCCGTGCACGTCGAGGGTCGGCCGGGCACCGATCCGTTCGACTAGGGTATAGGCTGGCTCACCCCACGTCTGGCTAGCACCGGTATGCTCCAGCCACTTCTCTTCATCAAACGGCAGCTGGGCCAGCAGTTCACGCTCTTCGGCCGAAAGGTCGCGTACATCGTCATAAAATCCGGGGATGAGCACTGTGCCATCCAGCGCCTTTAACCCTGCAATGATGTGGCCCAACACGTTCAACGGGTTGTCGATGCCACCACCGTAAGAGCCAGAGTGCAGGTCGATGGCTGGTCCAGTCACGTCGATAAAGTCATAGAAGATGCCGCGCAGTCCGTAAGTGATACTGGGCTGATCGGCCGATAAAATGCCAGTGTCACTTACCAAGGCTACATCCGCCTTTAGGAGCTCTTTATTTTTGGGCAAAAAATCGCTCAGAGTCCGGCCGCCGCTCTCCTCCTCACCCTCACAAATAAATTTCACATTGACCGGCAGCTTCCCTTCCGTTTTCAGTAAAGCTTCTACCGCTTTGACATGAATAAACGTTTGTCCTTTGTCATCGCTTGAGCCACGGGCGTACAGGTTGTTGTCCCGGACTTCTGGTTCAAACGGCGGACTGTCCCACAGTTCTAAGGGATCGGGCGGTTGTACGTCAAAGTGGCCGTAAATCAGAACAGTCGGTTTGTCTTCCCCCGCGTGTAGCCAGTCAGCATACACCAGCGGATGCAGATCAAAGGGTGAATCAATCAGCTGAATATTTTCAAGCCCGGCGGCAGCCATCGACTCAACGAGCCAGTCGGCCGCTCGTTTGACCTCTGGCTTATACGCCATGTCTGTGCTAATGCTTGGGATGCTGAGCCAGTCGACCAGCTCATCAAGGTGTTTTTGTTTGTTATCGCGTGCGTAATCTATTGCGTTCATATTTTGAAGAAAAGAGATGAGAGAAAAAAATCGAGAGATTTACGGCAAGTTGAGCTGCCAAGACACCCCATACCGATCACTAACCCAGCCAAATTTCTGGCTAAATCCATAATCGGCCAATGGCATAAACACGTTCCCATCTTGACCCAACGCTTCAAAAAGCTGATCAAGTTCAGCCTCAGACTCGCAATCGACAAAAATAGAGGTGGCGGCCGTGAAGGTAAAATCGTGATTGATAGGTGAGTCGATGACGATCAATTCATGACTGCCAAGATTGAGCTCAGCCTGCATGATCGTCCCGTTTTCGTATTTCTGAACGTCGCCAATTTCGGCCGAAACAAACAAACTGACATAAAAGTTCATTGCTTCTTCGGCTTTGCCTTCAAACATTAAGTGGGTGCGGAATCGTTTTGCCATAATCATTTTTGTTGCAGGTAGAAAGTTGCAAGGTGCAAGCGACAGACTGATTGGTTAATACACTTAGCCTAGCGCTAGGGTACATTTGCAACCTGCGACCTGCATCTTGCAAACTTGCAACCAGTTACCTGCCACCTGTACAATTCACCCAATTATACATGACCGATTCCACCACCACACAAAATCAAACAACAGATATTCCAGCACTCATCGAAAGCATATTGTTCGTTGCGAGCGGGCCGGTTCCGATTACTCGGTTAGCCCGTACGTTGGGTGTCACCAACAGCGTCATCCGCAAAGGGTTAAAAAGCCTCGATAACATTTATGCGGGTCGCGGGTTACGCTTGTTGCGCATTGACAACACGGTTCAGCTCACAACAGCGCCGGAACATGCGGAAGTCGTTGAGGCATTTTTAGGGATTGAGGTGCTGCCCACCAAATTGAGCCAAGCAGCGCTGGAGGTGCTCAGCATCATCGCCTACATGCAGCCTGTCACCCGGCCGCAAATTGATGAGGTGCGCGGGGTAAACAGCGATGGGGCAGTACGCACCCTGCTGAGCCGAGGTCTCTTGGAGGAAGTCGGCCGATTAGAAGGTCCCGGGCGGCCTATTCTTTACGGCACATCACCGGAGTTTATGCAGTATTTCGGTTTAGGTGATTTGGCCGAACTGCCTGCACTTCCTGAGAATTTAGATCCAGAAAAAGAAGTAGAAAGTGAGGAAGTGAAAAGTGATAAGTTAAAAGTGGAAAGCGACGAGTAGTTCCGCTTCACACTTTCTACTTCACACTTCAAACTAAAATGAGACCTCGACTCGCAGTTCTCCTCGCGGCCGGGCGCGGCAAACGACTCCGCCCATACACTGACACAACCCCAAAACCCTTGCTCCCAGTCAAAGGTCGGCCGACGCTCGATTTTACGCTACAGGCGGCCGTGCAAGCGGGTGTCAAACAAGTTGTGTTTGTGATTGGTCATTTGGGTGATCAAATTGTTGAGTACATTGGGGATGGGTCCGCATGGGGTATTAAGCCATATTTTTGTGAACAAAAAGAGCTTTTAGGCACTGCTCATGCGCTCAAAATAGCCATTGACGCCCATCCGCAATTATTTGAGAACACGGGCAGCTTCATCCTAACGGCCACCGATTACTTGTTTGAACCAACGGTGCTGTCTGAACTGGTTGAGAAGCAGGCTAGCACTGCGGCTAACATTGTGGTGAGTCTAAAAGAGGTGCCAAAAGAGGAGTTGAGCGGCCGGAGCAGCGTGCGCTACACGGGTGATTTTGAAATTCAAGAGATTGTAGAAAAGCCAGCGGTCGGGCAAGCGCCTAGCCCCTACTCTGGTTCACTCACGTTTTTGCTGCCGAGCCAAGTGGTGAGCTACATCCCAGCTATGCAAATGTCAGAGCGGGGAGAATACGAGATTCAGGCGGTGGTTAATCGGATGATTGCGGAAGGCTTTTCGGCCGGAGGAGTATTGCAGGGGGCACCAATCGAGTGGCATGAGAACTTGCGCTAGCTTTGAAGCGCACGGGCACTGTTAGCTGAAATTGTGTAAAGCACTCAGGCCTATTCAACTGGCAACAATTCTGAAACAGACAAACTCCCAATTTTCTTCCCATCTAAAAGCGGCTCGAAAATATTGGCCTTAAAATTTGTTTGTCGCTGCCTATTGTATGGCACGGCCGCCCCACTAAATCTCTCCGTTTTGATTTATATCTGATTGTCTTGCAGATTTGAG
>JBCCSO010000665.1:0-3408 GCA_039199965.1 Chloroflexota bacterium
AACAGACAAGACTTTTGCATAGATCACCCCCCCGGGTGATAGTGTGCTCGTTAGCTTTTCAATTTATGAGCAGCCATCAGGCGTCTGGCTGATCACAGTTATAAGCTTAGACAACTCCCCTGTCTGTTTGGATAGTACCTGTTGGTTGTTGTATAACTCCCCAATGAGGCACCAGTACTGTTTTTCTGAAAACGAGGCTAGTACTTTATGGGCGAGGGTGCAAAATGATGATTATCCAACCGAAAGGTTTTGGAAGTTAGAGGAGGAAAGACTGGCAACTACGATCAGTTGTCTTTATCCGTCAGCTTCAGTGTCAAGCGGTGTTTCTGTTGGTGGTGCCGGAGTCTGGATAGGAATCTCATCGGGAAAACTGTTTTCTGACTCTTCTTCGGCCGCTATGCCAATCACAATAGGAATTTGACAGCGCCCTTCTTCCTCTGCTCCGCCCCCAAACACCGTTAACCGAACTCGATAATCTCCCTCTTCGAGCGCATTCAAATTAACAGTTCCCAGCACATCGTTTTCAACCGGATCAAAAACGCCGCCCCCCAAAATGTTGATCCAATCTTCCCCCGTGCCCGGCCCCGCCAGTTCCAGACCGTAAAATTCAAATTCAGGATGGGTTGCTGTGCCAATGAAGTTGACTGTCCCGTTTTGTACGCTGTCCGGCCGGGGATTGCTAATATTAATACCCGGGGTGCACCCGCCCCCTTCCGGAATAAATGCCTGAACCGGCGCACGGGTTGGCGGCCGAGGGGCATCATCCGGTGTTGGCGTCTCGGGCGGCTCATCTAAAAAGACGGGATCAAGCGTGGCCGTAGGAACAAGCACAGGGGTACCTCGTCTCGCTTCAATCGTTTCGGTTGCAGGGGCGGCCGGTGATGGGGATGCAAATGGGGTTTCAAGTGGATCAAGCGTAGCCGTTGGCACCATGAGCAGCTCAGGCGGTAGGGTAGGCGCCACAAATTGATTGACGTACCACAATCCAGCAATCGCCACAGCTGATACGAAAAATAACGATGTTCCACTCTGACGCGTATTACGCGCGTACTCTCTTTCTAACGAGAACATCGCCCGCTGCATCACATAGCGAGCCTGAAACAATCGCACAATCCCCACAATCAGGCTGATAGTTGCAATAAAGAATATCGGGATGTCCCACCGCAAGAGAAAAACGTACAAGCTTTCCATCGCGCGTGATTTTAGTGTAGAAGGCTTAAAAGATAAATGGGCATAGGGGGTTTATTAAATTTGAGAGTTGATAGGATGAAAGATGATGGAACACTGCCTTGATCATCTTATCAACTCTCATCTCATCAAATTATCAAAGTTTGGCCACAATTTCCCGCAGCAGCTTAGCCAATTTGGGTACAACCAGTTTCCCAATTTCCAGAACCTCTTCATGGTTAGTCACATCGTCTTGGCTCGGGTCTAAATTAGTCACATTGGTGATAGTTGAAATACCCATAACGTTGATACCACAGTGGTTGGCCACAATGACTGAGTGGGCTGTTGACATCCCAACAGCGTCAGCGCCGACAGCCTGCAAGAAGCGCAGTTCGGCTGGGGTTTCAAAGCTGGGGCCGCTTACGCAAGCATAAACCCCTTCTTGCAGTGCCACCCCAGCGCTTTCGGCTGCACCTTGGGCCAGCTTACGCAAGTCTGCACTGTACCCGTGGGTCATATCAGGAAAGCGGGGTCCAAATTCTTCCAAGTTAGCACCCGTCAGCGGATTGTGCCCGGCCATCCCCGGCAGGTTAATATGATCTTTAATCAGCATCAGATCCCCTTCTGTATAAGCCCGATTGATGCCCCCAGCCGCGTTTGTGACAATAAGCGTCTCAACCCCCAATAGTTTCATGACCCGAATCGGGAGCGTAATACGCTGCAAACTGTGCCCTTCATAAAAATGAGTGCGCCCTTGCATTATCAGCACTGGCGTATCGCTCAATGTCCCAAAAACCAACTTTCCTTTGTGCCCTTCAACGGTTGATCCGGGCCAGCCTGGAATGGCTGATGAGTCGATTACATCTGCATTTTCGGCCGAATCTGCTAGTTCGCTTAAGCCAGAGCCAAGCACAAGCGCAATCTTCGGCGTCTGTTCAGTCAGTTTTCGAATGGCCACCGCCGCCTGCTCATATTCTGAGAGGGTTGGAATATCATTCATAAGTTTAGCGGATGAGATAAAAGTTGATGAGATGATAAAACGAGAGTTGAAAGGTTCACTTTATCATCTCATCATCTTTCATCCTATCAAATTTAATAAATAAAAAAGCCGGAGTAAATATTTTACCCCGGCTTTTGATGGTTTGCTTTCAAAAATTATTTCTTCTGACGCTGCGCATAAATCTGCGTTGTTGAAATATTGGCGTGCCCAAGAAGCTGCTGCACCTCTTGCAGATTGGTGCCGTTATAGATTTTATGGGCCGCAAAGCTGTGGCGGAGTGTGTGGGGTGTCACCGGCGTTTCAAGCCCAGCATCTTGAGCATACGCTTTGATGATAAGCCATAGGCCTTGACGGGTAAGCTGCTTACCGCGGTGATTCAAAAAGAGAGAGTCTTGCTCAACACTGCGCGTCAAACCCGGCCGGCCGCGATCCAAGTACTTCTCAAGCAGTCCGTAGGTTTCATCGTCTAGGGGCAATTCACGCGTGTGACCGTCTGAATTAGCGCAGTGCAACACCCGCTGCTTCATATCTAGCTCACCCATTTTGAGAGATACGATTTCTGAAACCCGCATACCAGTCGAGTACAAGACCCCCAGCAGGGCCGCGTCACGCAAATTTTTTGGTGTCTGTTTGCTGCGTGGCGCGTGCAACAGTCTCTCTACCTCCCCAAGCGAAAGAGGTTTTGGTGTGCGTTTCTTAACGCGTGGAGACTCAATGCTGGTGGTCGGATTATAGCTAACGATGCCTTGGGAAAATAAGTC
The DNA here is from genome assembly GCA_039199965.1 of Chloroflexota bacterium. Classification (GTDB taxonomy): domain Bacteria; phylum Chloroflexota; class Anaerolineae; order Promineifilales; family Promineifilaceae; genus WTJY01. The sequence goes on from JBCCSO010000665.1 coordinate 2,929, forward strand.
GGTGAAAAACGATTTTACGGCCGCAATTTTTCTTGCAATAGTTGAAGAGGCATATGATCTCTGTTGCAAGTCAGTGATGTAGGCCAAGATATCGTCTGAGGTCACACTTGCCCACTCTGAGTAGGGGTAGGCAGAAACGATATACTTATAGAACTGGCCTAAATCATTTTTGTACGCGGCAATCGTGTTTTGAGAGTATCGATCCTGCTTCTCAACGGCTTCCAAAAAGCGATTCAATTGTGATTGCATCTTTTTGCTCCGGTAGGGTAAAACCAGCGGTCCCGTGCACAAAGCTGCTCAACTTCGTTTTGAGACATGGTAGCACCCTAACATTGGATTGGCTTTTCAGGGGATTGGTCCGGGGAAACAACTATTGACGTGCATCCTCTCTGCTTGTGGATTAATCAAATGGTTTCAGGGGGTGGATTAATCGCCCATTTCAACATTATGTAACTTTAATGTGCAAAAAATTATAGCACT
>JBCCSO010000666.1:0-3398 GCA_039199965.1 Chloroflexota bacterium
AAGAATCTGCTCCAGTCTATCTGCTGTGGCCAGCACATCGGCTTTACGGTCTGCGTATGTAAGGCTGGTATCAGAACAGCCATTGGCTCCTTCGAAGTCAGCCATTTCATGGTCCCATGTGTGATTGTTTAGTCCCCATCCCGCATCTAAAATTTCATCCAGTTCGGCCGGGGTGAAGTCACCGGGCCAGCCGGGAATGACCTTGACCCAGTCGGCAACAATGTTGTAGGTAGCGGGCACGTCTCGCTCTAAAAAGGCGTTGCGCGTATCGTCGAGGCCGTAGTTGTCGTCAAAACCGTGGGAATAGGCCCACAAAAAATTGTTTTTGAGCGGTGCTTTGCGAAATTCTCCAAGGCTGGGTGATGGCTGCACAGTGTTTAAGTTGAGCCGAACTGTGTCTGAATCTGTTGAAAAGGTGATTTCTTGCGCGGCCGGACCGGCTTGAAATGGAATGGCGGACCCATTTTCATCTAGAACACTGATAGATTGCGCATCACCAACGTTGACGATAAGGGTGAGGTCGTTGTGGTATAGCAGCGGTACGGCTGCGCGATCAATGGTGTAGACAATGATTTGGTTGTTTGCTTGGGTGTTGGCGGGCTGATAAGTCGAGACCAGCAATAAAATAAGTCCGACGACTGCAATGAGGCCGATAAACGATCTGGTATTTTTCATAGTGCCTTGGTAAAAGCCATGAAATTCTTTGATTTAAATTCAGCAGAAATCAGGCTTACGCTTGAGCTAACCGCTATTTTTCTTCAAATGAAGTCTATTTACTATTTGCGGTTGGCCTAGCTTACCCATCGTAACTTACAAGATGGCAGTCGAGGCTCATGTTGTTAACGAAATGCCCGATCGCCTAGAGTCTCCGTACCCTTGAGCAACCCCGTCATGGATAACGATTGTGTGCGCACCCCCGTAGTACATGCTGCGATTGGGCCAGCGGTTTAACTGATATCCCAGTGATTCAAGCTCGTTCATAGCAGCCGCGTCTGTGCCCGCTTCACACTGCAGCACCCGGCGCTCTAGATGAACGCGCGCCTGTTCAACCGCTTCTTCGGCCGATAGCTTGAAGTCAAGCACATTGCTCAATACCTGCATAATCGCGCTGCGGATACGAATGCTCCCACCAGAGCCTGTCACAAGGAAAGGCTTGCCATCTTTCAACGTAATGACAGGAGTCATCATGGTGTAGATCCGCTCACCGGCCGGATAATTGTGGAAGCCATCAGGGAATAAATCCTCCTCACCCAGCATGTTATTGGGCACAATGCCGGTGCCCGGCACCACATAGCCCGCATTCTCACCGCTTGACGTGGTAATTGCCACAGCCATTCCGTCTGCATCTACAACACTAATGTGGTTGGTGTCATTGTGAGACAGCTGCTCGTCCTGAATGCGTGACGGTCGGCCGCGAATGATGGCCGTCATTGCCTCTGTCGCGTAGTCGGCAATAAATCCGTCAGCCAAAAATCGCTCAATCGCTTCTGCCAGCTTGAGACGCTGGCGGCCTTCCTCCCAGTGCGGCCGGGCGCGGGTCGTGGCCGACATCGCTTCTGCCAAAATTTGCAGATGATCGGCTGAGCCATGTTTAAATTCAGGTATGTTGAATCGGCTGAGCAGCTTGAGCGCAAAAGCGGTCAGAATCCCTCCGGTCGAAGAGGGGGTCGGCAGCAGCACTTCAAACTCCCGGTATGGCAGCTTGATAGGGATGGTACGGATCACGTTATAGCTGGCAAGGTCCTGCATTGTCAGCAGCCCGCCGCGCTCATCTTGATCCTTAACGATGGCTTGGGCCAATCGGCCGAAACGCATGGGCCGCTCCCCTTCGGCCGCAATCTCAGCAAGGGTGTCTCCCAAATCAGGTACAAACATTTTGTCCCCAACCTCTAGAGGGCCGCTTTTGGGGTAGTAAATTTCGTTTAAAGCTGGGGTATCGCTGCAAATTGCCCGCAGCAGGCCCATGATGTAAACCTGAAATTCATCAAGCGGGGCCCCGTTGCGGGCCAGCTGTATAGCTGGTTGAAGCACTTCAACAAACGGCATTTTGCCAAAATCGCGGTGCATGGCGCACAGGCCAAAAATGTTACCTGGCACGGCTACAGATGCGCGGCCTAAGTGAAAGTCCTGCGTGGTGGAGCCAAAATCAACAGTAACTTGGCGAAAATCGAGCGGCCGCTGATCGTTTGCGGCGCGGCCCAATCCGGCCATGTTTGAGAAAAAATCGTAGCAGATGCTTTGGCCTGATGCGGGATCGGACACCTGCGCGATACCGCCTCCGCATAAGTTAACGAGGCTCATTTCTGCTACAAACGAGACAAATGTTGCCCCGATGGCTGCGTCTACGGCGTTACCACCCGCTGTTAAAATGTCTCTTCCTGCTTTGGCCGTGTATCTATTTCCGGCTGCTATCGCCCCTTTTTTGTGATTTTCACTCATATGTGCAGAAATTTAGCACACTCGTATCGGTATGGGTAGTGAGTGAGTGGTGATTGGTGGTAATAATCATCTACCACCCACTATCCACTATCTACCATCTACTATCTACCAAATACAAATAAATTTTTCCGTCTGGTGTAACCAATCTATAATTGAGCTATGACTCAAACAGATCTTGCGCAGCAAATTCGCAGCTATTTTGAAAAAGACTCGTCTAAGGCGTTTGTCTTAGCCCTTATCGAACGACTTGTGCTGATTGAATCTCCATCAGACAAGCCTGAAACGCAGCTTGGCGTACAGCAAATCATCAAAGATGAACTGGAAGCTCTTGATTATAGCGTGACCATCACACCCGGTAAGCGGTCAGGGGGATGGCTGACCGCTCAACCCGGCGGTCTAGCGGCCGATGCGCCATTTCAAATGATGGTGGGACATACCGACACTGTTTGGCCGGTTGGCACTTTGGAAAACATGCCGCTTGAACGAGAAGGTAACAAGTGGCGCGGCCCTGGCGTTTTTGACATGAAAACCGGTGACGCCATGATGGTCGCTGCTATCAAATGCCTGAAAGACTTGGGACTTGAACCGAAGGTTGCTCCCAAAGTTATCCTTAATTCAGACGAGGAGATCGGTAGTTTTGAGTCAAAATATGCCATTGCAGACATGGCAAAACAGGCTCAGCGCGCGTTGGTGCTGGAACCGGCCAAAGATGAAGATGGCAAAATCAAAACGGCACGCAAAGGTGTCGGCCGATTTGTAATTAGGGCGCAAGGTAAACCAGCTCATGCGGGATTAGACCCGACAAAAGGAGCCAGCGCCATTGCAGCGATGGCAAACGTCATCCAGCAGCTGGTCCCGCTGACTGATCTTGAGAAAGGGGTCACGGTGAATCCTGGCGTGATTACCGGGGGCACTCGTCCCAACGTAATTGCGGCCGAATGCGAACTGCACGTTGACGT
>JBCCSO010000667.1:0-3391 GCA_039199965.1 Chloroflexota bacterium
AACAAAAGAAACATTTCGCCCGATTGCTGGGCTTTCTGTAGCCGATGATCAAAAAGGGTTTGTGGCCAACAACGCTTTTTCAATGGCAGAAGCCAGTTTTGAAGAAGAAGCTTGGTACAGAGCTATCTATGCTGGCGATACCCCCGTTGGTTTTGCGATGCTGTTTGTGAATGAAGAAAAAGCTGAGTACGGGCTGTGGCGCTTTATGATCGACAAAGATCAGCAGGGGAAGGGATACGGAAAAGCTGCCTTACAAATCCTGATAGATCATGTCAAAACATTTCCCAACGCCACGAAAATGGAGCTATGCGTGGTGCCAGACAATGCAGGAGCGATCAAGCTGTATGAAAGCTTTGGTTTCAAAGATACTGGCCGGGTGGAGTGGGATGAGAATGTTTATGAGCTGGAATTCTAAACGGAAACCGGTTTGGGTTGATTTGAAAATAGTCGGCCGACGTGGACCATTTCATCTGGTTCTAGCTGAAGGGCCTGTCCGGCCGCAAACATCAGCGCCTGATTGCTGGTGATCACCGGTTTATTGATTTGACGCTCAAGCTCCTCGATCGCTTCGACCGCCCGTAGGTCCGTGCAAGACAAAACGATAGCCTCTGCCTGCTCGCTGTTGGCTTCTAACCCCAATTCAACCACCCGCTCAGGTGTGAGTTCTCCTTGTCCATAATTGCCTAAATCCGCCCCAACGTATGCGCTTGAGACCGTTTCGAAGCCGCATTGGGCCAAGAAATCAATCGCTTCTTGGTTGAGCTGTTCAACATAAGGTGATGAAAAGCCAATTTTTTTGACCTCAAGCGCGTTGAGGGCCATAACCAAAGCTCCGGCCGCGGTGATGGCCGGTTTGCTGACCATGTCACTGATGCGCTGAGCAAACTGTGCGTCAAATTCTGGGCCGTGTGCCAATGTGGCTGAGGTGCAGCCATAAATAATTGCGTCTGGACGAGCAGCTGCCAATGACTCAACCACATCTTCTAAAGAAGCCAACGCAAATTGACGCATTTGGTCGCTGTCAGGCACTTCATCAAGGTCATACCCACCGGCTCGGGCAAAATGGAGGGATACTCCATTTGGACGGAGCATTTGCATATCTGGCTCAAGGTTGGTGTTTGAGAAGGGTACAACAATACCGAGACGGGCCCGGCCGCGGGATGAATTTTTGGTAGCCATTATATTTTGCCAAGATCAACAGAATTTACCCGATGGAAACCCTGCCAGTGTACTGATTAAAGTCCTTTAAAGTTTCTGCTAATTTTGAGATGGTGCAAGCTCTTTTTGGCATTCGGCCATGACCTGATGTACGCTCCTTTTTGATTATGTTAAATTCAAATTCTGAATTTACCACTCTGCGCACTCAGGCTGGCCTGACTGTGCAAGAAGTTGCAGACAGCTTTAATCGGCCGCTGGCTTTGGTTAAAGCTTGGGAGGCTGGCCTCAAACAGCCCCATCCTGAAATTCAAAAGCTGATTCGCTTATCGGCCGCCCGCTCTCAAGAGCAAGCATCTAAAACTGAAGATTTTAAGTTTGTTGACCTGTTTGCCGGGATTGGCGGCTTCCGTCGAGGATTTGAGCAGGCTGGTGGAGCATGCGTATTCACTAGTGAGTGGAACCCGTTTGCCCGGCAAACTTACATGGCAAACTTTGCCTGTAATCATCCGTTTGCGGCCGATATTACCCAAGTGAATGTCGAAAATATTCCTGAGCATGATGTGCTTGTGGCGGGTTTTCCGTGTCAGCCGTTTTCGATTGCTGGTGTGTCCAAAAAGAACGCGCTGGGTCGGCCGCACGGCTTTGCCGATGCAACGCAAGGCACTCTCTTTTTTGATATCGCTCGCATTCTTGACCACCATAAACCGGCCGCGTTTTTGCTCGAAAATGTCAAAAATCTAGAGAGTCATGACGGAGGACGCACTTTTGCAGTTATTTGTGAAACGCTGGAAGGATTAGGCTATACGGTCCAATGGCGTATCATCAACGGTAAAGGATTTGTGCCGCAAAATAGGGAGCGCATTTTTATTGCTGGTTTTCGTGAGCTGAATAAGTTTGATTTTGAACAATTAGAGGTTCCTTCCGCAAAAGAAGGGCCATTAATGCAAGCAGTGCTCCATCCTGAAGATGGTTCGGAGTCGGCTGAACCGCCTTACACGGCCGGAAATTTAGCCAAAGTAGACAAAAAATACACCCTGTCACCCAAGCTTTGGAATTACCTTCAAGCATATGCTGCCAAACATCAAGCGCGAGGAAACGGTTTTGGCTACGGGCTAGTCAATCCAGATGATGTGGCCCGCACCCTGTCAGCCCGATATTTTAAAGATGGTTCTGAAATTTTAGTTGATCAGCCTAATTGTCGTCCCCGTCGTTTGACCCCGCGTGAGTGCGCACGGCTGATGGGTTTTGATCCTCTGATCGGTTATGCGAAGCAAAACCACATGCGGCCGATGATTATCCCTGTGTCTGATACACAAGCTTACAAGCAGTTTGGAAACGCGGTAATTTCGCCCATTGTCGAACGTATTGCATGGCATATGCGGCCGTGGATTTTGCAGCCTTGACGATATGAAAAATAAACTCCTCTTATAAAGCGTTAAACTACTTTCATAATCAACCAAAGAGCAAATGCCGATTTTTCGACTGGCCTTTGTAAGGCGCTTGCAAAAGAGACGTAATAAATATCTACGAAACAGGCAGCACTTCAAGACAAGGGTGATTTCTTTGTGTATCGTGTACTAAAAACGGAGATTTTGGTTATGAGTGAAAAGCAATCTTCTGATGAAAAAGGGTCTCATATTTTAGATGAAAAGCCGGGAATGCACGGCCGACAAGCTTACATTTGGTTTTTTGGCTTGTTAATCGCCGCGCTATTTTTGCTTTTTGGCGTCATTATTCCGCTGCTGAATTTGGTTTCGCCCGGCACCGGTGATAACTATCGTAATTTCTTACTTGGTCGTACGCTGATTTCGGATATGTCACTGATCTTCACGCTCTGGGGATTAGGTTGGATAATTGGAACTGTGTTTAACGTGATTCGCTATAATCGAAAAATGCGCGCCGCCGAAGAGCAAGAGGGGTAGATCTAGGCCAACATCAAAAAGCAAGGCGATTTGCAAATTTAAATCATCCGTTTTGGAGGTTCTAAAATCGCCCACAGCCATTTTCAAAATTCTTTTTTCGGATAGTTGCTTTTTGAAAATGGCCTAAGTTGATTTTGTTTGAGTGAAAAAAGCAGTTGGCTTGAGTGAAAGTCTGCTTTCTACTGAATTTAATTCAAATCGTTTGATGGCTTTCGCCCAGATATAAGCCACGGATCTAGTGTTACACTATCCGTTGAGTTCAAGGTAGACGCGCTCTAGCCCCTTCCCCTTTGCACGCCGTTTGACCAAAA
>JBCCSO010000668.1:0-3390 GCA_039199965.1 Chloroflexota bacterium
CAAATAATCGGCACCGCCTGTTAAACGATGACACTCAAGCACTTCGGGCAGTTCTTGAATGACCCGATCAAAGTCGGTGACATCTTGTCTGCTGTGTGTTCCTAGACTGACTTCGACAAAGCACAAAAGGGTGAGACCTAAATGCTTCCGACTGAGCACAGCCGGATAATTTTCGACAAATCCATTGTCTTCTAATTTCTTGAGCCGCTTTTGCACGCCTGACACCGATAATCCGATGAGGTCTGCTAGTTCACTGATCGTCAGTCTTGAGTTTTCTTGAAGTGCATTCAGGAGAACGCGATCTTTGCTATCGATTTCCATAAGATGACCATTGCTATTCTGATTGAAGCCAAGTTAGCTGAATCAAATTGTCCACCTTTAGTCGGAAAGACCCAAATATCGCTATCTAGTTGTTTAAGTAATAAATGTTCTCCAAATTTCAGATAAAGGTAATTTATTTATTCTTCAAAGTCAAATTTAGAAATGAAAAATATTCTTTTATGCCGATTTAGATAGATAAATATTCCTGTTTCTGAGTTTTTAATTGAAAAAAGTCCCCAAGATTAACAATTTTTAGTTCAGGCAACGGAAAAACAAAGTGTTTTAAGGATGGTTGGAAATTGCTTCCCAGCATCTAGAAGACGGTTTCGTTGTTTTGATGATTTCCTCGGTTGGATTTAAATGGAGGCGAGACAGTTCTCTTCGGCCCTGATCCACCAACTTAATCAAATTGTTTGGATCGAGGTTCTGCTAAAGTCCCATCAATTTTCAGATTTATAGCCGCAGATTGTACCGATCACACAGATAAGTCCCTTTCCATCAATCGGTGAAATCTGGATTATCTGTGGATTATTTCAAACTTTAGAGAGACCGTGTTGTTTATATTTGATCTATTGACATTTTGTTCAGTGCAGATACAATGCATTTTTGAGACGGTCGAACAAAAAATGCATTACGTTTTAGGTGAAAGACTATGATTGCAGAAATAGTTGACGAAAAAGAAATTGAGTTTGAGGCAAGAATTGCCCGTGGTGAAAAGATAGAGCCGGGCGATTGGATGCCTGAAAAATATCGCAAGCAGCTCATTCGCATGATTTCACAGCATGCGCATAGTGAGGTGATTGGGATGCTTCCAGAAGGGAAGTGGATTCCCTATGCTCCGAATTTGCGCCGCAAAATGACATTGATTGCGAAAGTGCAGGATGAGGCTGGTCACGGCCAATATCTGTATCATGCGGCCGAAACGCTGGGCGTGACCCGCGATGAGGTTTATCAAGCATTTTTGGACGGCCGGGCGAAGTATTCCAGCATTTTCAACTATCCCAGCAATACGTGGGCCGACGTTGGCATGATCGGTTGGTTGGTCGATGGGGCAGCCATTCGTAATCAGTCAATGCTTTCTCGCTGCTCGTACGGTCCGTACTCCCGCGCCATGGTGCGTATCTGCACAGAGGAGATGTTCCACCACAAGCAGGGCAAAGAGATGGTGCTGAAATATGCGGCCGGAACCCCGAAACAAAAAGAAATGGTGCAGGATGCGCTTGATCGCTACTGGTGGCCGTCTGTCATGATGCTGGGACCGCACGACTCAGACTCACCAAACACGCCCCAGCTTGTTAAGTGGGGAATCAAAACCAAAACCAACGATGAGGTTCGCCAAGAATTTATCGCTGAGACCGCTCCTGATTTGATCGCGGCCGGACTGACCATCCCTGATCCAGATCTGCACCAAGACGAAGATGGTGTGTGGCACCACGGTCCCATTAATTGGGATGAATTTTGGCAGGTCATCAAAGGCAATGGGCCCTGCAACACTGAGCGTTTGGGTGCCAAGCAAAAAGCCCATGAAGATGGGGCTTGGGTTCGTGAGGCGCTTGTGGCCTACTCTGAGAAAAAGTACGGTGAGATGGCATTCGCTTGAAAGTAAGTTGTATGAAGTAGGAAGTGAAAAGTTAAGACCAAGCTTCACACTTCACACTTGATACTTTCAACTCAAAAATCATGGCATCAACTTGGCCCCGTTGGGAAGTATTTAAGAAAGACAATGATCGCAAGCCGTATCAGGCGGTGGGATCTGTGCACGCGGCCGATCCTGAGCACGCGCTGCTGAACGCCAAAAATGTATTTGTGCGCCGTCCGGCCGCAGTTAGTTTGTGGGTCACACCGGCATCCGCCATCTATTCAAAAACCGCGCAAGAGCTAGAAAACGAACCGCTTGATCCGCAAAACGATATTGAGGGGGAGCACACCTTCCAAATTTTCCGCAAATCGTCTCACAGCCGCTCGATGACCTACGCGGACCATGTAGGTGCGGTCAGCGCGACTGACCCAGAATCTGCTTTGGTACAAGCCATCGAACAATTTAGCAAAAAACCGGGGCTTGGCTGGTGGGTGATTCCGGCCGATGCCATCTTTGCATCCGAAGATGGGGTGGCTCCGGCTTGGTTTGAGCCCGCCAAAACCAAAACATACCGGTCGCAGGCTGAGTACGGATTCAAAGATAAAAAGCAGCGCAAAGCAGGGACTAAGAAACGGTGATCGTGATGGATGAGAAACTGCAAATTGCTCTTGTGGAACGCTTAATCGCTATGGCTGATGATGAGCTTGTTTTGGCTCATCGCAACTCTGAATGGACCGGGCATGCGCCAATCCTAGAAGAAGATATTGCGCTGGCGAACTTAGCGCAGGATGAGTTGGGGCACGCAACCACTGTCTATGGCCTGATCGAAGCGCTTACCGGCCGATCGCCTGATCAAATGGCGATGTTTCGGGATGCGGCCAACTATCGCAATGTACAGTTGGTTGAGCTCCCAAAGGGGGATTGGGCTTTCACGATGCTGCGCCAATTTTTCTTTGATGCCTACGAGTACGTATTTTACGAAGCCCTGTCACAGTCAAAATACCAGCCTCTGGCTGATGTGATCGCCAAATTCAAAGGCGAAGAAATGTATCATCTGCGGCACAGTCACGTGTGGGTTGAGCGTCTGGGGCTGGGAACGGCCGAATCGAACGGCCGGATGCAGACCGCGCTTGATGCAAGCTGGTCCTACACGGCTCAACTGTTCCAGCGGATGGAAAATGATTATTTGTTGCTCAACGCAGACTATTTTCCAGACGTTTCGCTGCTGCGTGAACCGTGGGAGTCTATCGTGATTCCACATTTGGAAGCATGTGAGCTGAGTGTGCCAAACGCGGTGACGATGCTGCTGGCCGGCCGGGAGCAGCACACCCCTTATCTTGAAGAAATGTTAGCCGACATGCAGATGGTCGCGCGGCTTGATCCGGAGGCGGAATGGTAATTAACAATCAACAACCAACGGATAACAGTCAACCGATAACCGAAGCCGCAATCTGGGGCGCTATGGAAGAGGTTATGGACCCTGAAATTCC
>JBCCSO010000669.1:0-3388 GCA_039199965.1 Chloroflexota bacterium
GCTGAACCAAAAAGCTCTTATTTCATTTTGTAAAAATCTTTTTTGGTGTGCACACGCCACTTCGTCTGATCAGGGTTGGCCTATACCTATCAACACCAACGAATTGCCGGATCAATAACCCTACGGTTCTAGCACCCGATATACCGAATGGTAGCCAAACTGCATCAAGGCTACTTTCATGGCAAACACAAATCCAAACGACGAAAAGCAAGTGTCAGAGCTCCCTCTCAGGCTGCTGGGGGGATTTATCTGCATGCTTCTGGGTGCCTCACTTACACCAAGCTATATTTCTTCACAGCCCCAGGTTATCAATGTCATTGTCTTCGGTCTGTTGGGCTTTCTTTTCGGTCTAATTTTAACGCCAATATTTACAATTAGGCCGCTGCGTTTCGCTCGCCGCCGCCTTTTAGTGATGTCACCAGCCCAATTAGTGGCTGTCATTCTTGGTATTCTATTAGGTCTGTTGGCAGGTGGATTATTCTCTATTCCTCTAGGCTTTTTACCCAACCCGTTTAGACAGATCCTGCCTTTAATCTCTGTCTTGGTGTTCACTTATTTCAGCGTTTTCATTTTGCTGCAGCGTCAGGGGGACATTTCAAGCCTAATTTCAAATTTCGGCCGGCGCACAGTTGCACCAGCGGCGCAGCAAAGCCCATTCGGTGAAGTATCAGCTGAAACGGACAGCAAACGAGTCATTTTACTCGACACCTCCGTTATTATTGATGGGCGCATTTCTGACATTTCAAAAACCGGTTTTATTCGGGACACCATTTTAATTCCGACCTTCATCCTGCGGGAACTCCAGCACATCGCAGACAGTTCTGACGCCATTCGCCGGAACCGCGGCCGACGTGGGCTAGAGGTCTTAGCAATGCTCCAAGAGCACTCTTTAGCACCCATTGAAATCACAGATATGGATGTATCAGAGGTGCGGGACGCGGATAGTAAGCTCGTAGCATTAGCCCGACAGATTCCCTGCCCTATTTTGACTAACGATTACAATCTCAATCGCGTGGCGGAATTACAGGGGGTCAATGTTATGAACATCAATGACCTCGCCAACGCAGTTAAAGTTGCTTACCTTCCCGGCGAAGATCTAATCGTCAAAATCATACAAGAGGGGCGCGAAGTGGGTCAAGGGATTGGCTATTTAGAAGACGGCACAATGGTTGTTGTGGAAGATGGCATGGACCGAATGCACGATACGTCTCCGGTGATTGTCACGAAGGTGCTCCAAACGTCGGCCGGCCGGATGGTGTTTGCGCGGTTTCCCACAGAAAACGAACAAGGGGCTCGCTAATTTTTCGGCATTGAGCGAACGCGAAATGCGCGTTACGTATAAAAGAAACGTCTTATAGCCCTTGCGAGCCTTCGTAAGATAGATTACCATCAGCTCAACTTAAATAAATGAATCTTCGGGGCATGGTGATCGGCTGATTTAGAAAATCAGCTTGGATCAATCGAAGACTGATCTGGCAAGCACAGCTTGACTAGAATCAACTTCAAAGAATTGATCTGAGTACAAAAATCTAGCCGAAATTCCTGACCGGCGGTGAAAGTCAATCTGTTTTGACTTAAGCCCGTGAGCTGATTTTCAGAGCAAACGCCTGAATTGACGCTGATCTGGTGTGAATCCAGAGCCGACGGTATAGTCCGGATGGGAGAAGATTTAAAGGTGACGCAAGTCTCTGATCTTTGTTCTTAATGCCCCTGTTGTTAAAACAGGGGTTTTTGTTTCTAGGCTTCTAGGTCAGAGAATAAGCTATATCTTTTTAGCCAGTCACAACACGTGCCATGGGCCGCTATTTTTGCGGGCTCTGTGGATAAAATCATATTTCGCATGCCAGTGCCCCGTTGATGTTGTATTGAAACGTTACGGGGCATTTTTATTTTGTCTGACCAACAGCAAGCTATCCACGAAAAATACATGCGCAGGGCGCTAGATTTGGCTAGGCAAGCGGCTGGTCATACCTCGCCAAATCCGGCCGTGGGTGCTGTAATCGTAAAAAATGATCAGGTGGTGGCTGAAGGATTCACGCAACCGGTGGGCAAACCGCATGCGGAAGCAGAAGCGTTACGCAAAGCGGGCGAGCACGCGAAAGGGGCCACCATCTACGTGACACTTGAGCCATGCAATCACTTCGGCCGGACACCCCCATGTACTCTAGGCATCATCGAAGCTGGCATTAAAGAAGTGCATTATTCAGTTGTTGATCCAAACCCGCGTGCGGCCGGTGGTCATCAGCGACTGTTAGATGCGGGCCTTACAGTACATACCGGCATGTTTGAGGAAGAAGCCCATCAGCTTAACCGCTACTTTTTCCACCACACGCGCACGGGCCTCCCATATGTGACTGCCAAATTCGCCTGCAGTTTAGATGGCAAGATCGCTACTCATACGGGCGAAAGCCAGTGGATCACAGGACCGGCCGCCCGCCAAAAAGGACACGAGCTACGTCAGTTGTCAGACGGCATCCTAATCGGTGGTGGGACTGCACTGGCTGATGACCCGCGCTTAACAACGCGCTTGACTGAAGGGGACAGCCGTGAGCCATCCCATCCAACAAGAGTAATTCTAGACACCAACGGCAAACTACCAGAAACGCTAAACCTATTGACCGGTGAGCTCCCGGGCAAAACAATCGTTGCGGTTTCTGATCAAATTTCAAACAATGATCGTGAACGGCTTATTCGGCCGGGTGTTGAGCTCATTGAAACAAAGTTAAACAACAGCGGCCGGATCGATATTCACCATTTGCTTGAACAGTTAGGCCAGCAGGATATGCAAAGCTTAATGGTAGAAGGTGGCAGCCAAGTTTTAGGCAGCTTTTTTGAAAAAAGAGCGGTTGATGAAGTGTGGGCCTTTATCGCTCCTAAAATTATTGGTGGCCAAGCGGCACCCGGCCCTATCGGCGGGATGGGATTTGCTAACCTGCAAGATGCGTTTGAATTGGAAGAGTTTGAGATAGAGAAACTTGGTCCCGACCTGTTTGTGCGGGGACAAGTAAGAAGTAAAAAGTAGAAAGTATGAAGTGCCTGTTTACTTAACACTTCGTACTTTCTACTTCAAACTAACTATGTTTACAGGCATTGTTGAAGAAATAGGCACCGTCCAAAGATTGAGCCGCAGCGGCAAGGGATATGATCTTGCGATTTACGCGCACAAGGTGCTGGGCGGCACGATTCTGGGTGACAGCATTAACGTCAACGGCGTGTGCTTAACGGTCAGTCAACTGTGGGATGGCGGTTTTACGGCCGGGGTTTCACCCTAAACGCGTGAAGTCACCAATCTCATGAACTTAAAAGCGGGAAGCAAGGTAAACCTTGAGCGGTCAGCGACCCCCAACACCCGCTTAGGTGGCCACTATGTGCAGGGGCACGTTGATCA
>JBCCSO010000670.1:0-3373 GCA_039199965.1 Chloroflexota bacterium
GCAGTATGCAGATTGTGTCAGACGGCAATGTTCAGGTTCTGTCAGGAGATGACCAAGTCAACGGTGACCTAGTGACTGAAGACAGAGCTGAGTACTGCTTTATGGTAACTGAAGATGCTGACTATCGGCTTGAAGCAATCGTCAAAGCGCCTAGCTTTGGGTCAAATTCAATTTATTGGGTGATGGAAGGAGTGTTGGACGAGGGGATGATTTGGCACATGAACCTTTCAAACAATTATAGCCGTCAGACTGTTTCTGATGGCGGTAGTCCAAATGGTGGTAACAGTGCCAAAACAATGCGTTTAAAGGCGGGGAGTTACACATTAGTGCTTTATCAACGTGAACCTGGGGTTATGATAGAGCAGGTTGAATTGGTTGAACAAATTGAGTCTGGCCCTATTGATTCAGGCCCCGGCAATGGGTCTGGGGTAAATGTATATAACTATCCGCAGATTAATTATTCAAATGTGGGAATCAGCGGCGGTATCCCCATATATCCCAATGAAGTTCGGGTAACAGGTTGGTCTGAAAGTGATATCGAGCGTGCAATCAATGAGGCTCCACCGTACACAAGAATCATATTGCCCGCTGGTGTCTACAATGTCGGAACCATTGATATTTCTAAGGACAATATTGCATTGGTTGGAGAAGGAAATGGCTGTGGAGATACAGTAATAAGATTTGGTTCAAACGACTCTGGAATCAATATCGGAAAAAATGGTAGTGTTGGTTCATCGAAGAAATTAACTGCTAGCGCCACTCGCAATTCTAATGTAATCATTGTTTCTAATTCTGATTCAAATGGTTTTAGCGTAGGAGATTACGTGTTTATTAGCCAAGAGGATGATAATGATCTGTTTAGGGCGGATTTAAGCCGTAATCCTGAAGAAGATTATGTTAGAAACAACGCGACCCAAATAAACAAAATTGTTAGTAAAAATGGAAATCAGCTTGTGTTAGAAGGTGGCTTGAATCTAGATTACAAGACTTCGCTTAATGCAAAAGTAGCAAAAATTAATAACATGATCTCGGGTGTTGGTATTGAGAATATTACGATAGAGAGGCAAACAGATGATTACGCTGTCAGCCAGTCAGGGAATATTTTCTTTGGATATGCCGCGAATTCTTGGGTTGAGGGTGTGCACTCTAAAATGTCAGTTCGGGCACATATTTATTTCTACAGATCCTATAAAGGTGAGGTTCGTGGGAATTATATGGAAGCCTCTTACAACAATGGCCCCGGAGGTCACGGTTACGGTGTTCGGCTCCAAAATGGCACTACCGATGTGTTGGTTGAAAACAATATTGCTAAGTTGATGAGACATTCCTATATTGCTCAGATCGGTGCAAATGGAAATGTGTTTGGCTACAACTATTCGGCCGACCCGTATGGTGAAGGGTTTGGTGAAATTTATACTGACCTAAGTGTGCACGGTGGATTTGGTCACTCCAATCTGTTTGAAGGTAATCAGGCCCAGCATGCAAAAATCGACAATATTCACGCATCAAACTCTTGGAACCTATTCTTTAGAAATAGGCTTGAACAAGATATTGATAATTACACGTATAAAAATCAACTGCTTGAGAAAGGGGCTTCAACACCCCATATCTGGGTTCATGAGAACCAGTATTACAACACATTTTTGGCCAACGAGATTGGCTTTCCCGGTGCAAATCCAGCATCCCAAACAACTGGCTTTAGCGATGGCCGGACGCGAGATAATTTGACTGTGTGTAAGTTCACCAACTCTAGTGATGGAGAACGAGGATGCGGTCGTACCCGCAACACGACGCTGGTGCACGGCACTCATGACTATCTAACAGGCCAAACATCTTGGGATAGCTCAATCAGCAACCGAAGCTTTCCAAACTCAGTTTATCTGAGTGGCAAACCAAGCTTCTGGGGTAGTTCCGCTTGGCCAACATTTGGCCCTGATACGCTTAACCAAAGCGAGTCAAACAAGATTATTCCAGCAAAGTCTCGCTTTTTGGCAGCTCAAAGTGGGAATAGTAGCTACTGCTTTAAAAATTAATAGACAAGAAATAAAGGCCAAGTGGGTTTTGAAATCTACTTGGCCTTTTAGCTAGTAGATTTTTGATTGTTGTTTCAATTTTTTTATTAGGTAAGTGTATGGAATTTTATTCCCTTCAAAAAGGTCTGCTTTTCTCTCTAGAAAGGTGAACCCTTTAGCTTTGTAAAACCCAGCGGCCGGAACATTGGTGTCATAGTATTCTGTTTTGAGCCTTTCAACCCCTTTGGGCAAGCACTCAACAATCTCTTGTAGCAAGCGGCTTCCGATCCCCCGGCCGTGGTACGCCTTTTGCACGTACAGCTTCCACATTACCGCTTCATCTGGGCCAAGCTGTTCCACCTCGGTCATGCCGACAAGCTGGTCCCCATCCAACACAACCAGCAGCAGAGCTTTATCATTTTCGATAACGCTTTGCAGGTAGTCTGCGCTCCAATACTCACGCTGTGGGCCATTCACGTAGGCGGCCGGTAGATAACCGGTTTTGAGATAGGTATCTTCCCCAACTGATAGCCCAAATGCAACGAGCAGGGGAAGGTCGGCCACAGATGCGTCTCTGACAATGTATTTATTCGCTTGAATCATGGGTCGTACAGCTTCTGATTAGAGCATATGGCACAGCCGGAACGCATCATACACGGCCGAATGGATTTCACGGCTGCTAACTGCACTCCCGATCCGGTGTAACTCATACCCAGTTGCCCATGACCCGCTCTGTGGCTGAGACTGGTTGTTGATCAGCGCGCTGATATCGGTGACACCGCTGTTGCAGGAAGCCTCACGCAGTTCGTGATACAGCCCTGCCGTGGGGGTTGTTCCTTGCTCAATAATGATGCGGTCTGCCACAAAACTATGCACGGTGTCCGTGAGTTCGTGCATGAAAGTTGCTTTGTATTTGCCACCGTCCTGCTCTACTCGTTCAATTTGCAAATCGATTTCGACCGGAATGCCGTGCTGTTGGAACCGTTTGCGGTGCATGACCGACTCTGAGCCACCCATTTCAAGCGCGATCTGCGGATCAATGGTGACAAAGTGCACCTTCGCCCCGGCCTGCGCCAGATGGACCGCACAGCTTGCCCCCGGATGCTGCCCGATCCCGTCATACAAAATAACCGATTTTCCGCTAAATTTGGCCGCGTCACGCATCCCGTCCCAAATAGTCAAACAGTGCTCCGCCCCGCTAAAGCCCGAAAAATAAGGGGTACCTCCGGTAGCAATAATCACCACGTCTGGGGTTTCAGCCATGATGGTTTCAGCGGTAGCGGCCGTGTTGAAGTGCACATCTACGTTCAAGATGTCCAGCTCATTCTTGCGCCAGTTAACAATATCTTGCAGGTTGCGGC
>JBCCSO010000671.1:0-3371 GCA_039199965.1 Chloroflexota bacterium
CCTCATCCATCTCAACTACATTTTGCCAACCATGGGACGGTTAATTGCGGGCAGCAGTGAAGCGTATACGTATCTGCCTGACTCAACTAAGATGTTCAAAACCCCAGACGCTCTGGCTTTCTCCATGCGGCAGTTGGGTTTCAAAGATGTTGAGTATGAAGAGTTTATGATGCGGACGATTGCCATCCACGCTGGAACAAAGCCTGCTTAGGCCCTTAAGTCTTTCCCGCTTGATTGCTTGTAGAGACGTCCCGATAGGGCGTCTTTCGGTTTATCTAGCTTCTCTTTCTTCCAAATGATTCAGGTAGGCCATTTGCTCTTCATTCATCCGATGGGTTGGACCGATCAATCGCACCAAAAGGAACCCTGCCGCAAATCCCCCTATGTGTGCCCAGAACGCAACACCGGCCGTTTCTGACGACTGGCTAACTCCGCTAAACAGCTGCATGACAAACCATAATCCAAGCAAAATCCACGCTGGAATCTGGAACCGACGGAACAGCAAAATCGGGATCATGGTTGTCACACGCACCATCGGAAAGAGAAGCAAGTAGCCGCCTAAAACGCCTGCTACCGCCCCGCTGGCCCCAATGGTTGGTATCTGCGAGTTAGGGTCAATCATGACGTGGGCAAGAGCCGCAATCACCCCGCACAGCAAATAGAAAAAAATAAAGCGGCCGCGCCCGAGCTTATCCTCAATGTTGTCCCCAAAAATCCACAGGTAAAGCATGTTGCCTAGAATATGCATGATGCTTCCGTGCAAAAACATCGATGTAAAAACGGTGTAGAACTCAGCACCAATGGCGGACGTCAGCTGACTTGGAATCAGCGCCCAGCGGTTGGCAAATGGGACCCATAGCTCAAGTTCTTGCAGCGCAGGAAATTGTAAGACGAATGCCACAAAGTTCAGAGCGATGAGGGTGACGGTAACGGCCGGAAAGCGGTGACGTGGATTTTGGTCTTGAATTGGAATCATAGTTGTTTTGATTGGGTACGAATGATGAACAGTGTTTGCCAAAACTGTATCGGATGCTGTTTGGTGTGACAAACAAAGTGAGCCGCAACCAAACATCGGAAGTTTTTTCTAGCTTAATTGATAACCTCTCAAGTAAACGAAAATTCCGATGTCTTTGTAGAACAAGCTGGTCACATGAGCTAAAAATGTTGCTGATTTATGAAAACACTTAGTGGATGAGCGTTTCTTGTAATGGCAAGAGCAGCGGTTTTGCCGGTATCCAACAAATTGTGGAAACCGGTTGATGGTAAAGTAATTTTAATTCATAACGCTCAGTAACATAATGAATGATCTTTCATCATTAGAACAATTGTTAATGCGCATGAAACTTTATTGAAAGATTTGAGCCACGAAACCTCCGGCCCTGTTCCCCATATTGATCCTGCCCAATTAGCCATTGCGAGGGCCACTCAACTTTTTCTACTCCCCAAGCTGTTGTTCCTAATAATGATGACCAAGCATGTGCATCATCCCAGCGCCATAATAGGCCGCCAGGCCCCATTCTAGTATGAAAACCCAGATGAATACTAAATGGCTTATCCGCATTAAGGCTTGGGCCGATCCAAAATCGAGGGCTACGTCCTTTTTCTGGAATGATAAGAACACAAAGTTTATTTTCCTTCCCACGAAGCCCAACCCAAATCGAGGATAGGGTTGAACCTTGGCTGTTTGCACACATTAATGTTTGAGGTGTGCCGCTATTGCCTGATGAGCAAACGCCTGAAATTTCAAAAACTGTAAACTGATCACATAGTTGAGGATCAGCAGATTTGCTAGCCTCATTGAAAATTTCACCAGTAAACTCTTGCCAATGGGCTGACGGAGGCAATTGCAAAGGCCATTTAAGCCTCTCACGAACATTGCCCCTGATGTCTAGAACCTGGTAGCGCAGCCCATTTGAATCAATAACCGCTTGAATGCAGTGATGATATTCAATGGGCTCAGGCGAGAGGGGCATAGTTCCTGCGCCCCCAGTTAGAATCTGTAAAACACCTTGGTGAACCTGAACATCGAACGCCAAAATATGGCTACAAATATAAGCTAGAACGTTATGCTGAACGAGAAGGGACCAAAATTCAGAGCCATTTAAATACTCAATTGTCCGCTGGTGCTGTCCTGAATATCCATTAACAGGGTGGATGGGATGATGCCCAATGACAAGTTTGTGTTTAGCATCAGAATGTGCCTTCAATGTCTGCTCAAGCCATTCCACTTCAACCCAGCCCTCTCCCCCTAACTCTTCATTTAACGTATTAACAAAGACCATTAATAGATCTTGTTTACGTACAAAATAAGTTAGCCCCTTTTGTCCGGCTGGCCCGTTTTGGGGCAAGTGGGCCAAAACTTCTCGGAAAACTAGGTTACTTGCTTGATCATAAGCCGTATGATTTCCGGTCGTATGGTATATCGGAATCTCATCTGTGTTGAGCCATGCCATCTCCACATCGATCCAATAGCGCCATTGATCACGCAAAATAGCAGAATCACTCTTTAGACCCTGTATCTCATCACCCGGAAAACAGATAAATTCAGGTTGAGGATAAAGTCTTGAGATAACTTCATTGATTGAGGCAAAGTTTTTTTCGTTTGGACCGTTTGGAATGCCAGAGCAGCTATCTGCATAGAAGATAAACTGATGCCCCGGCCCATTAGGTGTTATTGCTTGAATAGGTAAATCAGATCCAATCATTTTGAGTTAGGTGGAAACAGGATGAACGGCTGCCTAACAATTTAGCGAAGCTGGCCGATCAGTGTACCAATCATTTTGAGATAAATTCTCTCGCAAAAGGAACTCGGGATCACGTATTAGGTGTAAACCACAAAGTTTTTTAATTCAGTAGGAATCGGGATCTTGATTAAGCTAATCATGATTTTCCTGAAAAAGAAATCATGAAATTGGTTGTAGTTAGCCCCGCTTAAACGTGTGACTATTGAATAATTAACTTTTACGGTGTGCTTAGGTCCGATAATCGGCATTAATCGTCACATAACCATGGGTTAGATCACATGTCCAGACCGTTTCGGCCGCGTCTCCCTGTGCCATGTCGAGCCAAATGTGGATATCCGATTTGGCAAAAATAGCGGCCGCATCTGCCTCTGCATAGTCGGCCGGGAGCCCACTTTCGGTTAAGGCCAGCCAAGTCTCTCCATCATTTCCGATTTTGAGCGTAGTTGCATATTGATCAAATTCAACCCCAGCCCGACCTGCCGCCATCATCACCCGCCCCCAGTTGGCGTCGCTACCAGCCAGTGCTGTTTTTACCAGCGGCGAGATAGCGATTGTATTGGCGATTTGGTGCGCTTCCTGTTTGGTTCGCGCGCCCGTCACCAAAATCTCAGCAAATTTGGTTGCCCC
>JBCCSO010000672.1:0-3371 GCA_039199965.1 Chloroflexota bacterium
GAGACTGCTTCATACTCTCTAGGGTACACCAGTGAGCAACCGGCCGATGCGACAGGAAAAGTTGTGATGCTGTGATGCTTGGTATAGTAGACCTTCACATTCACTTTAACGAACCCCGGCCGGTTGCGTACGAGGTATCTCCACGGTTGTTGAGATACCGTTGAACGCTTCTCCACCAATGATATTGGGCGAGCCGCTGGCTAAAAAGATCTTCCGAAACGCGTCTGGCTTACACAATGGTAGTGACCAGCGAAAGAGTGAAAGTTAATGCCAATACACTGGTGTAAATCAGCAGCGGCAGAACCACAAACTGATATTGCTGAGTATTTGGTTCAGCCTGCAGCTCATCGCGATAGGTATACAGATAGCGGCCGAAGCGGAGCAGTCCGACCGTCAGCGGAATAAGCGCAATAAAACCTAATCCGCGCCACGTGAGCAGAGCCCACACCGTGTGTGGAATAGCGGCCCCAACGTACCGACTGCGACACTCAAAAAGCCAGACAGGTAGAGCCTGATCAGGTCGCAGTTGGAACCATGCAAACAGCAACACGGCCACCTGCCCGAGAATCGTGATCCCCCACAGCAAAGTGGATGAGTCACTTAAGTACAAAAAGATAATTTGAGCCACCGTTGCGACAAGAGCAACGATGGCTGTTCTAATCATGTATGGCTGACGCATTCGATCACCTAATTTAGCTGCACCGCTTCTGGTCTGAAGCCGGTTGCGATCATGCGCAGCCCGAGCTGTCCTAAAAAAGGAACCTTTTGAATAGGTGAATTTGCCATGCCGCCAAGATTAGTAATGTTTCCAGCTTCATCTAGGTCTGGGATGCCTAGCGCAGATTGAACCCGTGCCTGAATAAACTGCATAATCGCTACCGGCCGCTGGCGACGCTGCTGTACCTTGGCAAGCTGGTCTAACCCCACAGTTTTGCCACTTGCCAACACCGGACCAATAATATTGGCTGTAGCAATTGCGTCCTGCATCGCATAGTTGATTCCAACACCCATAATCGGTGTCATTACATGGGCGGCATCTCCAATCAGTAAAAGCCCATTTTTATACCAACGCCGGATACGCCCACCCTGAACCTTTAGCACAGCCACATCGCGCCAAGATTGTACGTGGGTTTCAATGCGCTCAGCCATGTGGGGTTTTGCCTGCTGCAACAGGGCTTTAAAACGGTCAAGTCCCTGCTTTTTATATGTGTCATACCCCCCCTTTGGCAGTGGTAGCGCAATGTGCCACTCATCCACACGCTCATGGGTGATGAATCCTTCCTCAACCCCAAACGCACCGCCAACCATCTTTTGTTCATCGGCCGATTTGGGGATGCTGATCCACAACGCCTCCATCGGTTCAGCAGTAGGGGTCAGCTCAAACTCAGCCAAACGGCGCAACTTTGAGCTACGGCCGTCACAGCCGATAACGAGCTTTGTTCTTATTTCACACATTTCCCCTTTCTGACGGAAGCGCAACCCGGTAACTACCTCACCATCCATGATTAGCTCTTGGGCAGATGCCCCCATGAGCAGATTAAATCGATCAAACTGAGCAGCTTCGTCAGCCAAAAGCTGTAAAACGAGCGGTTGAGCAACCATCATCATATATGGATGGGGCTTATTTTTAAGCTTGCTCAAATCGCCCGTTACGGAACGCTGGCCGTTTGCCACTGTGACCATTTGCTGAATGACCGTGTGAGGAAGCGCTTTGGCTTTGTCGAGCAAGCCGAGCTGATCAAAGTTTTCAATGATATTCATGTGAAGCGTATCCCCTCGAAATTTACGATTGAAATCTCTTTGTCCTTCCAGCAAGGTGACTGCAATCCCCTGTCGTGCCAATAGATAAGCCAGCATCATGCCGGCTGGCCCTCCACCAACGATGCAGACGTCGGCGGTATATTCGGTTGTGTAAATGGGTGTTTCGTCCATAATTGTTTTTAAAATTGAATTGTTTTTGACTTACCACACAGTGTGTGGTTAACTGTTGAGCGGATGTTACCACACAGTGTGTGGTTTTTGGTTCGTTTATGCAAAATCTTATAAAAAACAAATATAGGTAACCCGATGGCAAGACCACCAGCAGACTCCCCTCTTTTGACCTCAGATATCATTTTTGACACGGCCGTAAAATTTGTGCAGGCAAACGGTCCGGCCGCATTGAGCATTCGAAAGTTGGCGGCTGAGCTTAATGTCAGTCCGAAGTCACTCTATCACCATGTGCCAAACAAAGCTGCGCTCATGCGGGGTGTCTACGCTCGGCTTCTGCGTGATTTTCAGATTGAGGTTCCAGATTCGGCCGATTGGCAGACTCAATTTCGAGGGGTAGCGAGCAGCTTCCGCTCGCTCATGCGGCACAATCGGGGGATGGCGCACGCGTTTTCTGCTCAGCTGGCTCCATTAGAAAGAAACTTGTTGCTGTATGAGCACGTTTTTTCAATCATGATGAGGGCCGGTATCGCCAAAGATGTCGTGGCTCAAATGGGTCATGTAGTAATCAATATGCTCGTGGGGTTTGTTGTGGCAGAAACCAGAGGGCGATTTGCAGAAGAAGCGCTAGACACCTATAGCAAGATGATCACAAAATCTCCAGACCAGTTTCCAGTCCTAAACGAGGTCGGGATAACAGCTCCTGTCGAGGATATGGATCGTCTTTTTGACATTTTGGTCGATGGAATCCTTGTCATGATTTCTGCGCAGCTAAAATGAGCCTTGCATGTGTTTAGAAATTATCACCAGATGGCTGATTGCCTAACCTGAATTCGGAGTTCTTGCCCATCCGAGTCAGAGAATCTAGGCGTTATCGTCAGGTTGCGGTTATTCATAGTCATGAGAGAATCAGCGGAACCCCGTTTGACATTCTTTTAAGGACTCTAAAAATGACCGCAGATCTATATATTCGAAACGGCCGCATAGTGACTGAAACCTCAGACTTTTTGGGTGGAATTGTGATTCAAGATGGCAAAATTGTACAGCTTGTACACGGCAATCCTGACATTGATGTGGCCGAAGTGATTGACGCAACGGGCAAGGTGGTAATGCCCGGGCTGGTTGACCCACACGTGCATTTTAGCGAGCCGCGGCCGGATGCGTATGAGGGATTCTATACCGGTACGATGGCCGCGGCCGCTGGGGGTATTACCAGCGTCATCGAAATGCCTCTGAACGCTTCACCTCCCACAATCAATGGAGAAATGCTCGCACTCAAGCAGGCGGTGGTTAAAGAAAAATCTGTGATCGATGTGGGGTTATGGGGGGGATTGGTTGAAAACAACTTATCAGAGCTGCCTGATATGGCAGACGGTGGTGTGCTGGCGCTCAAAGCTTTTATGAGCGACTCTGCCAGTGACTTTGCCCGCTCTGATGACGAC
>JBCCSO010000673.1:0-3369 GCA_039199965.1 Chloroflexota bacterium
CAGGTTCCGTTTGGTGTAGGTCCGCACATGGGGAGCCAATTGGTCTCGCCAAACATTGGGCAAATAATTAACCAGCGGGATGTTACCGAACTTATACTCCCCTTTCCAGTAAATACCGTGCTGCTCAACCGGATACCAGCGATTGGGGCAAAACATAATTAGTCGGCCGCCCGGCTTTAGCACCCGCACCATTTCAGCCATACAAAGCTGATCATCAGCTACATGCTCAATCACTTCATTGCTAAAAATTGTATCAAAGCTGCTCGACGCATACGGCAAATATTCCCCAACTGACTGGATAACCCCATTACCTGTGGTAACCGACTCACGGATACGTTCAATCTCCACCTCAAGCCCAAAGACATCCCCTCCAAATTCTTTAAACGCGCGAATCCAAGTGCCAAGGCCGCTCCCATTGTCTAATACCCGGCCGGACAAATCTGACCACTGGCGCACCATCTGCAAACGGCGGTCCTGCCCAGAACGCCAAACGTAGCCCGGTTCACCCCGCTCGGCCGCTTTTTGAGAATAGCTTGCAGTCAACAGTTAGCTTCCAAGCCCCAGCTCATCATATTTTTTGCGTACTTCCTGAATGTCTTGCCACGTCAGTGACTTAGGCTGCCCTGGCTGGCGGGATGGATTGCGCAGCAAATAGGCCGGATGAAAAATAGCCATTACCCAGCGGCCGTCAATCTGGTGCCAGTTCCCGCGCATTTTGGTGATCCCCAGCTTTGTTTCATTCAGTACAGACCGCATAGAAACGCCACCCGTGAGCAGAATAATCTGAGGGTCAATCAACCGAATGATCTCCATCAAATAAGGTTTATACCAGTCAATTTCAGCCGGAGTGGGTTTACGCAGTGGCTTCCCATTTTCACCCGGTGGCAGACGGAAAACCGCGTTGGTAATAAATACGTCCTCATTGGGGTCTAATTGCACAGCACCAATAATTTGATCTAACAATTGGCCCGATTTCCCGACAAAGGGTTTACCCTGAACATTTTCATTGGTGCCCGGCGCTTCACCCACAATCATGAGCTTGGCCTCAGGATTACCGCGACAAATAACCATATTTGTACCGGCTGGGTAAAGTGGGTCGTCTGTCATTCCCATCATGTGGCTCTTTAATTCATCTAGGCTGTCAAATTTTAGTCCGCCTGTTTCTTCTCCAAATAATGATGACTGCATTTTTTCCTCACCTGTACTTCTTATTTTAGCATTGCTCCAAACTCTACCAAAATTTTATTTCTAACATGTGGTTTTTATATACCAATCATTTGGGGCATGGAAAGAAACCGCCTAGAGTTGTAGAATAAAGACGTATTTATGACAGCCATCAATCTTTTTTCCCAGAAATCGACATCTAAAAATAGCAGCAACGTTCGGCCGATGGTCATCCGCCGGGATGCCAAACAGGTCATTGGTTTGCTAGAGCTGGTTTTCAAGCAGCACATACGCGGCAGCGGCCATCACGCGATTTCGGCCGGGTTTTCTCTTCAAGATTTTTTGAGTGGAAAATCACAAACGGTTCCCGGATTTGTCTACACCATCAACCACCGAATTGTGGGCAACGTTTCTATTCTAGAGTCTCGTAGGAAAGGGAGGTATTTAGTCGCCAATGTTGCGGTTCACCCAGACTATCGTCGTCGAGGCATTGCTAGAGCCATGATGAACGAGGTGGTAGAGTACATCAAAAGCCGGGGGGGAAGGCAAGTTGTCCTACAGGTGGAACACAATAACGAAAGTGCTATCAACTTATACAAGAAACTAAATTTTAAAGCGATGGGAACCCTAAATGATTGGCGCATGAATTGGTATGCGCTCAAAACGGTCGCTACCCGATTGCCCGTAAATTCACGCAAGCCAGATCACTACGACCAGTTCAAAATACGGCCGTTGCGTTCACACGATGCTCAAGATGCTTTAACACTTGACTACTTTGTTTATGACCGAAGTTTAAACTGGCCAGACGCACCCACGCAAAATTACTATAAAAGTGACACCGCGTCATTTGTTAGGCGGTTTCTATCTGGTATTAGCAACGAAATCTGGATCGCAGAATCTGAACACAAACAGCTCGTCGGGATCGGTATCATCGAAAATGAAGTCGGCCGCCCGTATAACCTGAAGCTCAGAATCGCTCCAGACTGGGTGCAACTGGTTGAACGTCCGCTTATGGCAAAACTCACCCGCCGCTTGGGGTACCTACGATCAAAAACCATTATCTCCCAGCAAGATATCAAACAAACATCAGCTGAGCATCTTTACCGTGAGGCTGGATTTAGCCTCAAAAGATCTCTCACCGTTATGCAGCTTGATCTTTAAGCTTCTCTTAAGGCTTCATTCCAAGGGCGGCAACCTGCAAACAATTTCACCTTTTTGATAAAACAAACGAATAAAAACACTCTATACTTCAGTAGAGGTTGGAAAAGATGCAAGTCATTCAATTTTTATGGAAGTTTGTGCTCCGCAGCTTTGCGGTATTTTGCTTTTTCCTGACCAGCTATCTGCTCATTGGCGAAGGGTTAGGAAAAATTGGGGTCAATACGGAGTTTGTAGAAGACCCAAACGGCATTGAAATCTACATTATTTCAAACGGGGTTCACACAGATATCGTGGTACCAGCTGTCAGTGACCAGAAGGACTGGACCCAACTATTTGATCCTGCCACGTTCCAACCGCCAATCATAGACCAAACACCAGCTTTTGTTGCTTTTGGATGGGGAGATTTAGGCCTTTATCGAGATGTCCCAACTTGGGATGATCTAACAGTGCGCATTCTATTTACGTCAATGCTCTTGCCAACAGAATCTGCCGTTCATGTCTCTTATTTTCTTAACCAACCGGTTGAGTCTGAAAATATCATCCTACTTCAAATTAGTCCAGAGCAGTACGATATCTTAATCGAAGAGATACTCACGGCCGTTGATCTAAAAGATGGAGAGGCTCAATCTTTAAACTGCTGCTACTATCCAAATTTCAGAGACCAATTTTACGAGTCTTCGTTTTACTACCACATCTTATACACCTGCAACATGTGGACAAACGAAACTCTCAAAAAAGCCGATTTACCGGCCGCGCTGTGGGCTACACGGCAAAATTACATTATGAATCATCTGAGGGCGTATCAATAAAATTTGGTGATGGGAAATGCAGGAACTTCAGTGTAGGCTCCCCAAAACAAAGTTTACTCAATTAACTAGAAGAAGAGACGCCAAACGCGGATGCCTGCAGGGCCAAGCAGTACCACGAACAAGGCGGGGAAAATCAAAAATACCATCGGGAACAGCATTTTGATCGGCGCCTGCTGTGCTTTTTCTTCAGCACGCTGACGACGTCGAACGCGCATTTGGTCTGATTGGATGCGTA
>JBCCSO010000674.1:0-3366 GCA_039199965.1 Chloroflexota bacterium
AAATTTCTCGCTGTGCTTCCGTTAGCGGGAATGGAATTGTGCTGTTTGGTCCAGTTGGAAGGAATCCACCTTCTTGTAGATCAAAGACAGTATCTTTAAACGCCTGCTTAACAAATTCAATATCTTCGTCTGAATGCGCAATTGAGAAGAAGCAGTTTTGTGCAAAAGTAAAGACGTACACCCCTTTCTCAAGAAGGCTGTAGAAGATTAAGTCTGGATAGGCATAATCGGTTGGCACTTCCACGCGGAACCACGAGCTGTAGTGATTGATCTTAATCGGCACCGCTTGTTCATCAAAGAAGGTGTTGAGATCAGCCGCAAATTGTGCCGTGCGGTCATTCATCCAATCTTGAAGTTCTGGTCCCTGATCGGTCAGGTAAGTTAATACCGCCTTTGCGGCTGCCAGCGCCATCGGATGACGCACAAAGGTGCCAGCGAAGAAAGTCAGGTCAACTTCTGGAATGGAGTCATCCCCATACTGCCAGTAGCCACCGTCAATGGTGTCCATAAAGCGCGGCGAACCAGCTACCACACCAATTGGAATACCGCCGCCGATAATTTTGCCGTAGCAGGCGATGTCCGGCTTCACGCCGTACACCTGCTGCATCCCTCCCTGATGAACTCGAAAACCGGTAATCACTTCATCAAAGACGAGGGCTGAGCCTGAATCATGGGTGATTTCACGCAGCTTTTTGACAAATTCATGCGGACGGTTTTCTGGATGGCGGCTCTGGACCGTTTCGATTATGACGGCCGCAATATCATTTTTGTGCTCATCAATAAATTCGAGCGACGCTTCTGTGCCGTAATCGAGAATGATGGCATTGGCAACGGCATCCTCCGTAATACCCGGTGCGGCGGGTACGGTCATCAAATCACCTTTCATGACCTGTGGCCGGGCCAAAACCTCATCAAAGACGCCGTGATAATCACCGGCAAAGTAAATGATCTTGTCGCGGCCGGTGATGGTGCGCGCCATGCGCACAGCGGCCGTTAGCGCCTCAGAGCCTGTATTACAGAAAGATACTCGTTCCATACCCGTTACGTCGCGGAACAGTCTGGCAACGTCACCGGCAAGCTGAGCCTGAGGGCCAATTTCAATCCCTTTGTCCAACTGCTCTTTGACCGCATCTGTTACAAAGTCAGGCGAGTGGCCCAAGAAGCCTACGCCAAAGCCCATGGTGATGTCGACGTACTCGTTGCCATCAATGTCCCACACCTTTGAGCCTTTAGACCCCTTGGTCACCACTTGGTAGACAATCTCTTTCCATGTTTGTCTAAATCCGGCTACCGTACGCGGGTCAGCTTGAACGTCCCGGTTAGTTTGGGCCACTTTTTTAGATTCGGCCGTTTTTTGCTGTAGACGGGTCATGAAGGCGTCCAACCACGCTTGCTGCTGCTGGGTCAGTTTTCCTTTTGCCCCTTTTTTGATGGGCTTGTACGGACCGAACGTCACCTTATTGACTCTGTCACCCTCTTTCTTCTTGGGGGCTTTGGGCCATTTGCGGCCGACTTCTACAATTTTTTCGACTACCTGCGCCGCTGCGCCCGTCATGGGCATCCCTTGAGTCTGCATCATCGCCATCTGCTGCTGCATGAGCATAATCATCTGCTGCATCTGCAAAAGCTGCATCTGCATAGGATTGTCCATCATCGTTGATAGATCGGGCATCTGGGGCATCGTAAACTGTGGGAATGATTGGACCATGCCGCTAGGGTTTGGCGTCGCTGTTGGCATTTGAGGCTGTACCGGTTCTGGTTCAGGAACCGCCGCGTAGGCATCATCAGGCAAGTTATCTGCACAGTAGCTGGTTAGATCATTGATGGTTGCCACGTCTTCTAAAAGCTTGCGGAAGCGAATCGACACATCTATCTGCTTGCGCAGTGCCGTACTGACCTGTGTCAAGGTGAGGCTGTCAAAACCCAGTTCAGGGAATGATGTGTCGTAATCGGCCGCACCAATTTCAATCCCTGAAAGGTCATACAGGAGTGAAACCAGCGCAGCGCGTATGTTTTCGTATCGTTCCATAGCGGAATCCTTGTTTGTTACTTCATCACCTGCTGATGGAGCAGTCACTTCAGCAGGAGCTTGTTGCATAGGTGTGACGACGGCCGGCTGTTGCTCAGTCACTTTCTCCACAGGCTGCGGCGGATCTATCCAATACCTTTCTCGCTCAAACGGGTAAGTTGGTAGCGATACGCGTCTGCGGCTCTGCATTGCATAAACTCGTTTGAAGTTAGGTTCTGCGCCGTACAGCCACAGTTTACCCAATCCACTTAACGTTGCTTCTAAAGCTGGCACTTGCTTGCTTGAGTGACCCAAACTGTCTACCACAAATGTTGGCATCGTTTTATCCTCAGCTTTCGGCAAATGCTGACGGATAGACGTTGATAGGTTGGTACCCGGCCCCACCTCAATGAAGATTTTGTTGCCATCATCCAGTACAGATTGGACCGCTTGGCTAAAGCGCACCGGTTGGCGCAGCTGGCTTGACCAGTAGTTAGAATCAGTTGCCTCTGCGGCCGTTAGTTCTTTTCCAGTAACGGTTGAAATGATTGAACTGAGCGGTTCATTTCGGTCAACACCGTTAACAAGGGCCTCAAACGGTTCAAGGATGGGGTCCATCATGGCCGAATGAAAGGCGTGAGAGGTATGTAGCTCAATGACGTCCTGCTCAATGTCGTTCAGCAAAGCGACTAAGCGTTGGACAGACTCATCTGGTCCTGAAATGATGCACGTGCTGGGTGCGTTGGTAGCTGCAAGTGCTACATCTGGCAATTGGTTCAAATAAGGCTGCAACTCGGCTTCAGATAGTCGGACAGCTACCATCGAGCCGCCGGGCAGATCCTGCATGAGTTTGGCCCGGCTGGCGATAACTTTCAGCGCATCTGTTACAGTGAAGACGCCAGCCAGAGTAGCTGCTACAAACTCACCAATACTGTGACCGATCATCTGATCTGGCGTAATCCCCCAGCTTTGCCACAACATTGCTTGGGCATACGAAATAGTGTAGATAGCGGGCTGTGCCAATCCTGTTTGCTGCAGCTGAGCGGCCGTTTCTTCATTGTTTTCTGAACTATCCTGCGGGAAAAGCACGTTTCGGATATCTAAGTCTAGCTCTGACTGGAGCACTTCAGCGCACAGATCGACCGCATCTTTGAAGACCGGTTCATTTTGGTAAAGCTCGTGCCCCATCCTCACAAATTGAGACCCTTGGCCGGGGAAGACAAAAATGATTTCTGGTTCGGCCGTGCGCAGCTCTGAATACGAGCCCGCTTTTTCGTCTTGTAGCTGACTGATTGCATCGGCCGCATCAGTTACTACCAATGTCCGGCGATAAATGTGCTGGGCTCGGCCAAACGTGA
>JBCCSO010000675.1:0-3365 GCA_039199965.1 Chloroflexota bacterium
CTGCTGAGAGATTATGATGCCCCGATCGTTATCACCCTGCTTGATTTTTGGTGGGTGTGCGCCAATGCACAGCTGCTAACCAATGACACTGAGGACATTTGTGACGGCCCCAACCTATATTTGAACTGTGGCCGATGTGCGGCCGCCAGAGCCGGTCTTCCGGCAGTGATGGGAACGCCATCAGCCCCGATATTTGCGCTGCGCAATCGCTGGCTCCGGCCGATTCTGGCCCACGCAGACGCGGTGTTTGCCCCCACCCAGTTTACGGCCGATTGGTACAGCCAGCGCGTCGAATTTGATCATCCTGTACAAATAATCCCCTTGGGGTTTGAACCATCAGAAACGGCTTCCCTCCTTCGCGTCTCTACATCTTCGCGTCAAAAGCTCAAACTAGCTTACGTAGGCGGCTTAAGCCAACAAAAAGGTGTGCATGTCATCATTGATGCGATCAATCAGCTCAAGGACGTTGAGCTAACCCTGACCATCGGGGGTGATGAAAGCAAGTTTCCTGACTATGTAACTCAGCTTAAACTAGCGGCTGATGATCGAGTAAATTTTATGGGCAAGCTAACTCCGGCGGAAGTGCGCCAGCTCATGGCAGACTCTGATTTGCTGCTGGTATCGTCTGTTTGGTATGAAACCTACGCCATTGTGGTGTCAGAAGCGTTTGCGGCCGGTATTCCGGTGATTGTTTCTGACTTGGGAGCGTTGGCGGAAAGAGTAGATGAAGGGGTAAATGGATTCAAGGCCAAAGCGGGGGATGTGACAGCATGGGCCAACGCCATCGAAAAAGCAGCCAATAATCGGCCGCTGCTGGATAAAATGGCTCAAAACCGCCCCAAACCCTTTACGATGGCGGATCACTATGCGGCCGTCAT
This sequence comes from Chloroflexota bacterium, assembly GCA_039199965.1. Classification (GTDB taxonomy): domain Bacteria; phylum Chloroflexota; class Anaerolineae; order Promineifilales; family Promineifilaceae; genus WTJY01. The sequence goes on from JBCCSO010000675.1 coordinate 879, forward strand.
GTCGCTTTATGAGGATGCTAAAAATCGCCACCAGAGAAGATAATCACAGTTCTGTGAGACTCATTTGTGGAAATCTAATAGAGCCTTATAATTTTATGCCGCTGGTGGGGTAGCTTGTACTTGCATGCTCATCAGCACCTAGAGAAGAAAAGGAAGGTAGCGGTGGTCGCACAACGTACCAAACATGGACAATCTACGCTCATGGGGCGCCTCAGCGACATGCGTCGGTTCCGTTTTCTGCTGCAAAACCTTATTGTTCGCGACACGAAAATTAGGTATCGCAATTCAATTTTAGGGTTGCTGTGGAGTTTGCTCACCCCGCTGTTTATGATGGTTGTGTTCTACGTCATCTTTACTGTAGCGATGGGGAACGGCAACATTCGTCAGTATGCAGTCTTCTTCTTAGTGGGGCTCATCCCATGGAATTTCTTCAATAATGGACTCCGTTTAGGGACCACCTCTTTTATTAATAATTCGGTCCTGATCAAAAAAGTATACTTTCCAAGGGAGCTTCTACCGTTATCAGCCATTACTTCGGAGCTGGTTAATTTTGGCATTGCATTTGTGGTACTGGTTGTCTTTTTATATGCCACAGGTCTACCGCTCACGATTCATGCGCTGTGGGTTATCCCGATCTTAATTACGCAGTTTATTCTCATATTGGGTCTTTCGTTACTTTTTGGGGCGATAAACGTCTTCTATCGTGACGTGATGATGATTTTAGATGTGGCTTTGCTAGCCCTATTCTTTCTGTGCCCGATTATTTATCCGCTTGATCAGTACCCACCAGCATACACGCTGCTGGGGATCACATTTGACCCGGCCGTGGTCATGCGCTGGATCAACCCCATGGCTTCGATCATCGATGGATACCGCACTGTTTTATGGGGCACGATGGGCAGTGCTGGACCAGCACCCATGTTTTTCCCGTACTTTTTGAGAACGTTCGTCACGGCCGTGCTGATATTTATTGTGGGATACATTTTCTTTTTGCGTACAGAATCACAGTTTGGAGAACGTCTTTAGAATCACGCTATGGTTATGATGCGAAACAGATTCTTCCGATTTTCTTCTGCCACGCTTATCGTGCTGGCTCTGATTGCGGGTGTATTCTGGGTCCGAATCACGGCCGATGAAGCGCCGGTTGAGTTAGCTCAGCTCCCACCGCGCGGTCTACAGGGAGGCGCACGGGAAGAAGCATCTGTCATCATTCCAACTCTTGATCCAACAGCGACTCCGTTAGCCACATTCACCCCCATCCCTACCGTTACAAATACCCCACCACCGGGGGCAACCTCAACATTTACCCCAACACCGTCTCCAACGCCTGAAAGCACCCCAACCAGTGTCCCGACCCCAGAAGTTGCCATGTCTGAGTTTGACAATGGCTATCCCCCACCAGAAGGAGTTGCCACGCCGGTTGAAATAATCGAAATGCCCAGCGGTATCACCAACGTTTTGTTGATCGGTAGTGACACCCCTTCAGACAGCAGTGAACCTGATTCTGTACGCACAGATTCGCTCCTGATCGTTTCGATCAACCGAGAGGAGTCAACCGCATCTATTCTGTCGATTCCGCGCGATTTATACTTGTATATTCCGGGGTGGCGAGAAGGCCGGATCAATACCGCCTACGCTCGCGGAGAGCAGGTTGATTATCCGGGTGGTGGCACCAAGCAGTTAAAAGATACCATTCTGTACAATTTTGGTATTCCTATTCACTACTATGCTCGTATCGATTTTGCTGGGTTTGAGCAAGTGGTTGACTCATTAGGCGGCATTGAAATTGTGAACAGCTGCCAGCTAACCGACTGGATTCTGAAAGAGCCGGGGCTTGATATTCAGGTGGAAGACAACTGGGAAATGTTTACGCTGGAGCCGGGCGTACATGAGATGGACGGCTTCACAGCCCTGTGGTACGCCCGCTCGCGCCGCACAACGAGCGATTTTGACCGCGGCCGTCGCCAGCAGCAAATTATGAGCGCCATCCTTGAAAAAGGACTTGATCTAAATCTGCTGCCACAAGCACCCGCCCTGTGGGACTCTTACCAAGAAACGGTTGATACCGATATGGATTTGGGCAAAGCGCTCCAACTTGCGGCAATTGCGCCCGCTATCCAAGAAAATGGGATTCAGCATTTGTCGCTCACTCGTGGCGAAATTGAGCCGTATACCATTCCCAATTCAGGTGCCAATGTCTCTCGCCTTGTGCCAGATGAGGCGGCCAAGACGCTGACCAAGCTGTATGACGTTTCGGGTTTGAACCGCAGCAGCCGCACGCCTATATCAGTGGAGCTAGTTAATCGCTCGAGTGATCCCGATTTGGGGCTGATTGTAGCGGCTTCGCTGGAGTGGTTTGGCATTGAGGCCGCTACAATCAGCCCCAAATCGGGATCACTCGAGCGAATAACTAGCTCCACTGATATAGGCGTGCGGCTGCTGCGGTTCAAACCCGAAACGTCATACAGCTTGGTCAGCGTCTTGGCC
>JBCCSO010000676.1:0-3350 GCA_039199965.1 Chloroflexota bacterium
CAACTTGGGTCTTGCCCAGACCGCTGCCAAATGGTGGCAAATCTTCAGCCGTGTAGTCACCCAATCCAAACAAACGAGCCGCATTTTCCCCCATGATGTCTGCGTAAATATCAGGCTCTAGGTTCAATGTATCGATGGCGTTAGGCAACGGCCGCATGTCTGGCTCTGCCATTTTTGATGGGTAGATCAGCAGCGGATAATCTGATCCGTATAGAATTTTCTTGTGCGAAACACAGGTTAGTGCTGTTTTAAAAATTCGCTTAGTAGGATAAAGCAGCGGAGATGCGGCCGTGTCATACCAAACCCTTGAAAGCTGTTTTCTTACGCGCGGCATCATCTCATACATCAATAAACCGCCACCCCAGTGGGCTAAAATTAGCTTAAGCTCTGGAAAACGACAGGCCAGCGCATAATAATCCCGGAGCGGTGTTGTACTCTTCCCTAAGTAATAGCCGCCGATTTCTTCACTCACGTGCAAATTGAGCGGGACATCAGCGTCAACAATGGCTTCTGTCAGGCGTAGAAATCGTTTGTCTAGTAAGTTAACGCCTTGGGCATAAGGATTAAGCTCGCCAACTCCGTGGAGACCGTTGCCCAAGCAGCGTTTTAACTCATCTAGCGCAAGATCACCAGCAGTAGGCTGCAGCGTGGCCAGCGCCAACACGCGATTAGGGAAGCGTTTAACCAAATCAATGGCCTGATTGTTTCGCGCCACGCAGTTTTCATGCTGACGAAAATATTCCCCCACAATCACCACTTTATCGATTCCGGCCGCATCCATATCGGCAATCATCCGCTCTGGGTCAGCCCACCCTTGGATAGACCTCCCTTCAGGCGGATTGAGCAACAGCCCCCAATACGGCTCAGTTTCTGAAAACTGCTCTAGCTTTTGCTTAAGCTCAGGGGGTGTGAAGTGGATATGAGCGTCTATTTTCATTTTGAGAGTTAGCCGTTGCCTATTAGCTATTCATCTGCAAAGGCTTCCATGATGACCTCCCGGAATTCTCTTGCACGAGAAATCGTTTGGGCCATTGTTTGCCCATCATCTAACCAAAGTGATAGAAAAATACCGGGGACGCCGTGCTCTAGGAACAGCTCTGCATCTTCAGGCGTCTCTGGATCTTCAACATAGCCGGGGTAGAGGCTAAGTGGGTTACGGCCGTTCAGTGCAATTACTTCAAGCAGGTCACCACCGCGTTCTTGCAACGTTTGAACCAGCATCTCTCCATTTGCTGTTTGATTATCAACGATCACAGTCAGAATAGGAGAAGCAAGGATTGAATCACTCAGCGCAATCATCTTTTGCTCAGGTACATTATCTGGTAGGGATCCGATTAATCTAGTTTGGGCTTCATCTTTTTCAGGTTGAGTCATGTGAAAATTTTATGCGATTTCACAATCAATATCCCAAGTTCTATTGTTCTTTGGAGAAATTTTTCGGGAATTTAAGGGGCAAGCGAGAAATCAACGACGAGCGGAACATGATCTGATCCGGCCGAATTGCCAAAGAAGTAACCACCAACCCAAATTTTGTCAGAAACAAAAACATGGTCCAGTGACATTGCAACGAGCGGGTAGGGGAAGTAGGTCTTTCTAAAATCAAACCGCTGACGCACCTGCCGCACATTCGCCTCCGCAGCCAGCTTATTAAGCATATATGCGGTGGGAGGGGTGTTGAAGTCACCGGCCACAATCAAGGGCATCTGGGTCTCATCGACAGCCGCAGCTACACCAATTACATCATCTAGCTGCTCACGATGCAGCTGTCCCCACTGTGGCAAAGGGGGCCATGGATGCCCACCAACAAAGGTCAAATGCTCACCATTAACATCTATAACCGCTTCAGTTATAGGGATGCGGGTTCCAGCAAACTGGTGCACCTCTGATCTAACGATTGGGAACTTGCTAAAAAGTGCGGTACCCATCGTGAAGCGGCTGGGCTCAATGATTTGATAGGGATAGTCGGCCGCCAAGTCCAGCCGCATAGTGGGGTTCGCATTGCTGGGATACTCCATTAGATATATCAAATCAGGGTCATGACGTTTAATTTCAGCCATGACCGCCTCAATACCCGTATTCTGAAAATAAACGTTGAAAACCATCAATCTCATTTCTGTAGGATGAGACAATTTCAGCGGAGTGAGAGGAAAATTGATCAGGTCAAACCCTCCCCACAATACGGCGATCAAACCCAACGTAGCCATCCCCCATTGATTGGTCCAGACAAGCCATCCAACCAAAATAATCAGCAAAAGAAGCGCATAGTCAAGGAAGGTGGCAAGCACATCGGCCGACCAGTGCACTCGGCCGAACGAAGCATACAGAATGTAAAAGATGATGATTAGGGTAATCACGATCATGTTCATACCTTTGAGGGTTGGTTTATTCCAGTTCATTTATTCCGAATTCCGGTTTCAATCAATCTCTTATCGTTTGGTTGATTCAGCAGAGATACAATCTAATTCAATCTTATTTGAATAAACAAGCAAATTTGCTTTGTATGCGGTCATAACTTTGTAGACCACCAAAAAACTATGTCAGAATATATTCCAGAAAAAGCGTTATTTATCGCCGCACACCCAGATGATTTAGAGTTTGGGGTAGCGGGAACGGCCGCTAAATGGGCCAAAGCAGGCAGTGAGGTTACCTTCTGTCTGATTACAGACGGCAATGCGGGCACCCATGAAGCTGGCATGACGGCCGAAAGGCTGGCTGAAATTCGCCGCGCAGAGCAGCTTGATGCAGCCAAAATTTTGGGGGTTAAAAACGTTGAGTTTTTAGGCTACGACGATTGCAAACTGGTCAACACGCTAGAACTACGTGAGAAGCTGGTTCGATTGATTCGTAAATATCAGCCAAACGTTTTGGCTTGCCAAGACCCAACCAACGTCTTCCCCAGTTCAGATTACATTAATCATCCCGATCACCGCGCGGCCGGTGGTGCTGCTATTGATGCAGCCTTCCCATCCAGTGAGATGCCGCTGCTGTATCCCAACATTGACGCAGAAGGGTTCCCGCCACACAAGGCCAACTACGTCTATATCTTCTTTACTAGTGATGACAAAGTAAACCTGTACGTTGATGTTTCAGATCATATCGATCAAAAGATCGAGTCTTTGCGGGCTCACACAAGCCAAATGGGTGACTGGGATCCTGAACCGCGCATCAAAGAATGGGCAGCAGCATCTGGCAAAAAAGTAAGCTTTGATTACGCTGAGAGATTCTTCCGCGTGACGCTCAAAGAGCCGGACAAACCTGAAACCGGGCCGGGGAAGAAAAAAGAGGAGTGATAAGTTATCTAGTATGAAGTGGCAAGTAGTTGAATAACTGCTTCATACACAGGTACAGCA
>JBCCSO010000677.1:0-3338 GCA_039199965.1 Chloroflexota bacterium
CAAAAATATTGGGGAGATATTTAGCCAAAAGAACAAACTTCGATAGTTTTCAGTAATAACAATAACTACCGAAGTATGATTAAGCTCAGTCCTTATGGATTAATTTAAATTAGACGTTAGCTGAGTGACTTTTTGACCATCAATCCAAAATTCAACAGTTGAAACACCCGCTGGGATCACTTCTCTACATCCCGTTGTTCCTTGGATACCATAGGTATAGGTCAGTGAGAGTATCGGTTCTCTGTCCGTACTGACCGTACCTGAATTGACACCCGCAACTGCTCCATTAATTAAAAAGCGGGTTTCATATGCTGAACCAGCATAGCCTTCGGCCAAAATGCCAAACGTAATTTGACGTTGGCCTGAGCTCAAACTGACGCTGCCATTGTTGTCAATTGAAGTAGCTGTGTAATCGCTGGCACAATTGTTTTTATGGAAAACAGCTCCAGCATTTAATTCAGGCGCTGAAATTGATATCGGCAGATACACACAGTTAGATGTGGTGCATATTAAATTCGAGACATCGGCCGCAGTTGTTTCGGCTAACGCTTGAGTGTCATCGGCCGATACAACTAAACTTAAGACGTCAGCTGGGTTTCCCTGATAGGGTTCTAAAGCTGGACTATAGTCGGCTTCCTCTTGCGCAAAAATTGACAGGACCGCGAACGTTAGTAAACCCAAAAGGGCTATTGTTGAGATCAATATTCTTTTCATTTTTACCTCTTGAAATAGATTGATAGGTGATTAAAAACGTATCCTCAGTCTATTTAGAGGCTGTTACAGTGATATCATGACATTATTTCTAATTGGAAACAGATTGTCACAGAATTGTGACGAGCCGGTTATTCGGAAAAGATCTAATTCAGCAGGAAAATAATGAACAGAATAAATGAGGCTTTTCAAATAATTAAGACACATTCAATCATGAAATACACTACAAACTGGGATGTCTTTGAACGCGAGATGCGGAATCTTGCCAAGCAAGCAAATTCTGAGGCAGGAGCATATGAAGTGATCCGTAAAATGCTTCTATCCTTGGATGACAAGCATAGCTTTTTGATTGTTCCAGAGCCCGTCAACAAGATTCCCAAATCTAGAAAGATTACAGGACTTACGGCCAATATTTTAGACTTACAAATTGGCTATATCTCACTTCCTCGGTTTGGTGGTTTTGATGATGATCATCTTGAAGAGTATGCGACCAAAACCCAAAGCTTGATTCGTGATATTGATGCAACGGTTCCCATTGGGTGGATTGTAGACTTGCGCGAAAATCGAGGTGGCAACATGTGGCCCATGCTGGCCGGTATCGGCCCACTGTTGGGAGCTGAGCATGTGGGTAGCTTTGTCGACCCCGATGGCAAACATGAAAAGTGGTTCTACAAAGATGGCAAATCATGGTGCAACGAAGACGTCATTGTAGGAAATGGGCAATTTCATAATCCTATTCAGCACGGGCTGGCACCGGTAGCGGTTCTGATCAGCCCTGACACCAAAAGCTCAGGTGAGGCAATTACGATTGCATTTAAGGGTCGGCCGAAAACGCGCTTTTTTGGCCAACCTAGCGGGGGGCTTTCAACCGCTAACAACGCCTTTGAGCTAAGCGATGGGGCAGTTCTAGCCTTAACCGTAGCGACATTCGCGGACCGCACCGGTAAACTTTACGGATCAAAAATTATGCCAGATGTCACCGTCACACCAGAAGATAATCCTATTCAAGTAGCCAGCAGATGGATAAAAAAGATGAATGGTAGAGAAAATAACCAATGACAAAACTCGTAGACCACCTCAAGGCAGAGCTCAACAAAATTCCAAATGTCTCCATCGCCCCATACAAACAAACGGATCTAACTTGTGTTTCTTACCTTGGAAAAGAATTTGCTCACTTTCATGATGACCATGAGATTGACGTACGCATCCCTCAGAAGTTTGCCAAACGCAAACAACTGGGAGAGCCAATTCAGTCTGCGCGTCATCCTGACCGCTCTAAAAAGTCTATCTGGCGGAGTTTGCGGTTTGAAACACCGGCCGAAACAGATGCGCTCATTGAGTTGATTCAAGCCTTGCTTGAGGAAGAATACCGTACATGAATTGGGTTAAGACATTTTATACAAAACAGAATGAATGGATGGGTCATGTCGGGGATATTGAAGAGCACCATCGAGAGAAAGCCGCGCTGATCAATGAGCTCGCGGGTAGTGGTCCCAAGCGGGTTTTGGAATGTGGCGCTGGTCGTGGTGAAAGCGCGGCCGCGGCCGTTGAGCTAGGCCATTCAGTCGTGGCGATTGATATCACACCCGTAGCGGTTGAGAACGCACGCAGACTGGCTGAGCAAATGGAACCCAACAAAATGACCGTCATTGAAGGGGACTTTTACACCCTTGAATTAAACAGAACATTTGATGTCGTTTGCTATTGGGACGGTTTTGGTGTCGGTTCAGATCAAGATCAGCGACGTTTACTGAACCGCATTGCAAATTGGCTAGAGCCAAACGGCTGCGCTTTGATTGACATTTACACGCCTTGGCACGCTGCCTCTGTTGCCGGAACGGGCTGGCAGGTGGGCCAAGCAATGCGACAGTATGATTTTGATGCAGATGCATGCTGCTGGTTAGATAGCTGGTGGCCGATTGACGATAAATCACAAACCGTAACGCAAAGACTAAGATGCTACGGTCCGGCCGACCTGCGCATGCTATTAGCCGGAACCGGCTTGCGATTAAATAGCTATAAATCTGGGGGGTACTTTGACTGGGAACTAATGACGTATTTAGCTGATGCCCCACTTGGCAAGTCTATGTTTTACACAGCCAAACTTGTGTTGGTTTAAGTTGGTGATCAGTTGCTTCCAAAAGACCAGACTGGTTTCAAGGTCTAAGAGCCAAGAAGAGTTAGACAAAACCAGTCTGGTCTAGGGTGAAAAACTTTCTAGTATCCATCAACCGCCTACTGGAAAAATAGAGGCGTCATTCGTTTCAATGATTTCGGCCGCCAGTGAACCATGCGAAAGCTCATTTAAGGCTAGCTGAAACCGGTCAAACTGCTCAACCTTAAACTGCATCACGAGTGTAATATCGGCCGCGAACGTTTCATCTTGAATGTTGCCTTCGTATTCGGCCGTCAACAGCCGGACTCGCTCTAAGTGCGTGTATGGGATAGCCAGCATCACCGTATGGGTTGGGATTTTTTGAGCCTTTGGCAGCACCTCAAGCACCGCCTTCACCGCATCCCCGTAGGCACGTACCAAACCGCCAGTACCTAGCTTAATACCGCCCCAATAGCGGGTTACCACCACAGCAATATCCCCCAAGTCGCTGCCTTCTAGAACTGCCAGCATC
>JBCCSO010000678.1:0-3319 GCA_039199965.1 Chloroflexota bacterium
CTATTCTTGACCATCTGGATCGTTTGCGCACATTTCCATTATCTGCACCAAAAGTTACTGAAGAGGGATACGAAGGGTTTCATCAGTTAATCGTTTCTACGTACCGTATCATTTATAAATTTGATCAGGACGAAGATTTGATCAAAATCTATATTGTGATTGATGTACGCCGTCAATTGCCTGATCCAGAATATTTACGTTTCCAATTATTTTGAGATGGCAAAAAAAATTTATCCTTTCGCCTTTTCCCTTTATCCTTTTTTAGAAGCCCATGGCTCGGCCGATGATCTCTTTCATAATCTCGTTGGTGCCGCCGTAAATCCGGCCGACGCGCGCATCGAGATATGCTTTGGCGATCGGGTATTCCATCATGTAGCCGTAGCCACCATGGAGCTGGACACACTCATCCACCACTTTATTGAAAAGGTCGGTGCACCAATATTTCGCCATCGAGCCCCGTTCGGTAGTTAGATTGCCTTCGTTGAGCTCCATGATGCACTGGTCGACAAACGCACGGCCGATGGTCACTTCCGTTTTCATCTCTGCCAATTTAAAACGGCTGTTTTGGAACTTGCCGATCGGTTTACCAAACGCCATCCGCTCTTTGCAGTAGTCTATCGTCCAGTCAAGTGAGGCTTCCGCGCCTGCAATCCCTTGAATGCCGATGATTAAACGCTCTTGCGGCAGCTGTTGCATCAGGTAGATGAACCCCATCCCTTCTTCACCCAGCAGGTTGGTAGCGGGGACTTTCACATCTTGGAAATAAAGTTCGGCCGTATCTTGCCCTTTCAGCCCCATCTTGTCGAGATTCCGGCCGTTTTCGAAGCCTTCCATGCCCCGCTCAACGATGATCAGGCTCATTCCTTTGTAGCCCGGTTCATCGCTGGTGCGAGCCACGACGATGACGCTGTCGCAGTGGATGCCGTTTGAGATAAATGTTTTTTGTCCGTTGACGATGTAGTAATCCCCTTGTTTGACCGCCGTCGTTTGGATTCCTTGCAGGTCACTACCGGTGCCTGGCTCTGTCATGGCAATGGCGACGATATTAGAGCCGTCGGCCGCACCCGGGAGCCAGCGCTGCTTTTGCTCTTCAGTTCCATACGAGATGATGTACGGGACGCAAATGTCTGAGTGAACGCTAAACCCGGGGGCGGATGCACCCACGCGGGCCAGTTCTTCACTAATGATGGCGTTAAAGCGGAAATCATCGACCCCCAAGCCCCCATACTCTTCCGGTACGTCAATGGAGAGGAATCCATTTTCGCCCGCCTTGTTCCATAATTCTCGATCAACGATTCCTGTTTCTGTCCAATGTTCTTCGTGTGGGACAACTTCAGCGTCTAGAAACTGACGGAATGCATCTCTGAACATCCGATGCTCTTCTTCATACATATGGGGTTGCATGTTTTGATCTCCTGCAAATATTTATTGTCAAGTTATGGCAACTGGTGCGCCATAATTGTGGCACACTGTTTGCCATAAGTCAAAGCATTTGTTACACTGCTTCAGCTCAAACAGAAATCCAGCCCGATTGATCGGGCTTCATGTTTTAACTGTAGGATTGATCCTACAGACAAAAATGACCTGAAGAATATGAATCCGGCCGATCAACGAGTCCAACGCACCCGCAAACAGCTGAAAGAATCATTTATCACCCTCGTGAACGAACGCGGATTTGATGACGTGACGATTCGGGATGTGACCAATCACGCTGGGGTGGGGTATCGGACTTTTTTCAGACACTATAAAGATACCAAAGAGCTGCTAGAGGATGCCTTGCTTGAGTTTGCGGCCGAAGTGAAGCAGGTTTTGCTCCCGCCAGACTCACTTGAGATGACCGAACGCAATGTCATTACGATGTTTGAGTTTATCGAGAAGAATGTTGATCTGTTTCGAGCCCTTTATCGCTCACCCAATTTTGAGGATTATTTGACCCCGCTGGCTGAGTTCGGCCGGAAAGTAGGGCGGGTTGTGTTTGTGCCTAGCTACATCCCGCAGCCGATTTTGGAGGCTCACTTTTTGGGCTCGATGATGAGTTTACAGCGTTGGTGGGTCGAACAGGGGATGCCGATTCCGGCGCAGGAGATGGGGCGCTACGCACATGACTTAATCGTCCGGCCGATTATGCAGCTTGAGGGCATCTATCCTATCTCAGCAGACTGAGACTTCGGCCGACAAAGCCTTCGGAACACTACTTAGCAGAAGCGAATACGGCTGTGACATTCGCTTCAAATCCCGGCAACAGTTTCGACTGTGCTGTCTCTCTCTCTCCACACACCCGATACACATCGTAAATCTTATCATTCAATGTCAGCACCGTGATCGTCTTGTCCAACGGATTCACAATCCAATATTCTGGTATACCCGCTTGCGCATATTCTTCCCGCTTTTCAACTGTGTCTCTCTTTGGGTCGTCAGGGCTGACAACTTCCATAACAAGATCTGCCCCTTCCCAATATTGCTCGTGGCGACGACTGTCATTTTTGAAGAAGCAAAACATAATATCAGGCTCGCGAAATCGACCCTCATCCAGCCTAATTCTAAATGGTGCGAACAAAGCGGTTCCGATTTGATGTTTTGCAATGTAAGTCTGTAGTAATTTGAAAAGATAATAAACAAAAAGCTGATGCGATTGACTTGGCATGGGTAGTAGTTCCAATTTTCCTTGTGTGAACTCAATGAGTTTGTTGGTATCTAATGCCAAATATTTTTGCACAGTCCAAGAGCCTTGGTAGGGATAAAGAAGCTCTGCAATTTCCCACGTAGGTTCGCCAACTTTGCTGGGTAGTGAAACTGTTTTTGACATCTGCTTGTTCCTTAAATAAGTTTGCCGTGTCCAACATTCTACATGAATCGGCCGCTGATTTTCAACAATGGCTCATGTTAAGCGGCCCAAGCTTTGCTTCTACAAACTGTCTCGCTTGCTCAAAGACTGGACCAACCGGATTACCAATCGGCTGCTCTAACGGTTGCCAGCAAAACCGAAATGTAAGCCCGTCACCATCAGATGTAAAGTGGTTCCAATGCTCTAGTGGCGTATCATCTAGTAAACACTGAAAGAAATGCCAGCGTTGCCCGACCTCTGCATATTCTTGAACGCCTAGAAAGATGGCTTGGCTTACTCCATCTAACCCAGATTCTTCAAGAAGCTCGCGCACGGCCGCAGCTTCGGCCGATTCATCATCTTCAATCGTCCCCTTAACAAGCTGCCGACCCGCTAATGGATGATCAAATACCAGAAGCTCAATTGCCTCTTTTCGCTTTCTAATCACGATGGGAACCGCTTTATCTACCATTTTCATCTCGAAATATTTACATC
>JBCCSO010000679.1:0-3315 GCA_039199965.1 Chloroflexota bacterium
AACCCAAATCTCTGGCAGACCTTTGGCTGATTTAAGTTTAAGCTGAATCTGTTTCTGGCTGGCAAGGTTGGCGTATGCGGCCGCAGCATCTTCAAGCAGTATGCTCGGGTTCACTGACTGACGTGACAGAGACAATCCCCCCGTGTCCGCAACGGCCAGCGTATGCAGATCATCTATCAGGTGATTTAAGTGATTGGCTTCCTCATGCATAACCTTGAACAGCTCTGGCGAACTCTCTAACCGGCCATCTTTGAGCGGCTCTGTATACCCCATGAGCACCGCCAGCGGAGTGCGTAAATCGTGAGCAATGTCAGCCGTCATCTGCTTGCGAGCCGCCATTGACTGATCTAAATCATGGCTCATCTGGTTAAACGCCGTAGCCAGCTCTCCCATTTCATCCTGCGACTGGATGTCTACTTTCTGCTTTAAATCACTGGACGACATCCGTCTGGCTGCAAGGGTCAAACGCTTGAGCGGAGCCGTCAGTGAACTGGCAAACCCGGCCCCGAGCGTCAAAGACACCAGCAGTGCAACAACCAATCCCACAATAGACGCCATGCGAATCGCGTTTCGAAAATTTTGAACCGCAATACTCTCAAAATCAAAAGCAATGGAGCCCACTACCAGCGTCCCGACTTGTTCCCCCGCAACCGTGATGGGAACCACATCGGCCGAACCGTCATCAACAAACGCCTCACCCGGAACAAAATCAGCTTCACCATAAACAATCGTTCCGGCCTCGTCCACAACGGCGATGGGGCCATGAGGTGGGTTGATGTTGCGGTCTCGCCCCTGAAACAGAGTAGCTGATTCATTTAGATCCCCCTTTAGATCATACAGTCCGCCTAGCATCATGGTGATGGTCTGTACATTGGGATCAGTCGTAAACTGAAGAATGGCGTTCGCAGTCCAAACTTGCTGCACGGCCGCAAAAAACATGGTTGAGACAATCCCCACAAACGCGATGATAAGGGTCAGTTTGGTTGTGATTCTACGCAGCATTAGACCGCCCCTCCCATAAACCGATACCCGATACCGTATACCGATTCGATGTATTTAGGATGGCTGGGATCAGGTTCAATCTTTAGGCGCAGGTTGCGAATATGAACATCTATCGAACGTTCAAAGCCGTCAATAGCACTCCCCTGAATGTCAATAATGAGCTCGCGACGAGAGTAAACCCGCTTGGGTGAGCGCATGAATTTTTCTAGAATGGTAAATTCTGAGCGGGTAAGCTCGATGCGTTCTCCGTTAACTGTCACGATGCGGCTCTCGCTATCTAACGTCAGGTGGGCCAAGTGCAAAATAGGCCGGGCTAGATTCTGCTCAGAGGTGATTTTTTCTACCCGTCTTAGCTGAGCCCGCACCCGCGCAATTAATTCCCGCACGCTAAACGGTTTGGTGATGTAGTCGTCTGCGCCTAGCTCAAGCCCCAACACTTTTTCAACTTCTTCCACTTTTGCTGTCAGCATGATAATCGGCCGGGTGGGGCTAGGCTGATGCTGGTGCATAAAGGTGTAACCATCCATTTGGGGCATCATTAAATCTAGGATGATAAGGTCCGGATTTTCATGCTTGAGGGTGATGATCGCTTCCCGGCCGTTATTGGCCGTGAGCACCTGGAATCCCTCTTGGATCAGGTTTATTTTGAGCATTTGCAGCATGCGCGCATCGTCATCCACGACCAGAATTGTTTTTGACATAAGTCAAGGATATTGAAGATGAGAATGCAAATCAATCACGACAAACGGCTTTTTCTATCTCAGAACACTGTTTGAAGAATCTCCTAACAGTGTCCTAACAATTTGCTCCTAAGATTCCGGCCAATTCCAGCATTTGGCTGAAATCATTTTCTAAAAAAGGAGATTAACTATGAAAAATATTCCATATTGGGTATTGGGAATTGCAGTTTTAATGGCGCTGGCCGCACTGGCTCTAACGATTATGGGGTATATGGATCCTAGTACCGGGCCGGGCGTTTTACCGGGTGACAGCCCATCGCTTGCAGGCACTTACGGGCTGTTTCTGTCTCGAAATCTGGCTACGGCCGTCATTATGATTATCGCAATTGCTATGCGGTCGCCGGGTATGATGCTGAATGCATTTTTCATGCGAGTGTTTTCCGATGTTTTTGACATTGTTAATACGCTTGCAGGTGGTGGACCTTTTCCAGTTTCATTCTTGGCCCTCATCATCATTGCACTACCAGCTATTTGGTATCTGTGGCCAATGGTTGAGAAGACTTCCTATGGATCAAATGCAAGTTAAATCTAGTAGGAACTAACTGTCCTCCCCTCTCAGGTAATGAGAGGGGAGAGTGCGCTACTTAGCAAACTGCATATCGTGCAAACGACGATACAAACCGCTGGGGTGAGTTAGTAATTCAGCATGGGTCCCCTGCTCTACAATTTGCCCCTCATTTAATACCAAAATCCAGTCTGCATTTTGAATGGTAGACAGCCTATGAGCTATCACGAACGAAGTCCGGCCGCCCATCAGATTTTCGAGTGCCTCTTGCACTAGATGCTCACTTTCACTGTCAAGCGACGATGTGGCCTCATCTAGAATTAAAATGCGTGGGTCTTTGAGGATAGCGCGCGCAATAGCCACCCGCTGCCGCTGACCGCCTGACAGCTTCACCCCGCGCTCACCCACAAGAGTTTCATACCCGTGAGGCAGATCGCTAGTGATAAATTCATCCGCGTTAGCAGCTTGAGCGGCCGCCACAATTTCATCATCTGTGGCATCTAAACGGCCGTACCGAATATTGTTTTGCACCGTGTCAGAGAACAGTAGCGTCTCTTGCGGCACAATGCCAATCTGCTGGCGCAGACTATCTATCATAACGTCACGTACATCATAGCCATCTATTAAAACCGCCCCTTCGCCCACATCATAAAAGCGGGGAATCAAGTTAACGAGGGTGGACTTTCCTGCTCCGCTGGGGCCAACCAAGGCGATAACAGAGCCTGGTTCGGCCGTAAACGACACATCTTTCAAGATAGGGACATCGGCGCCGTAGTCAAAATTAACGTCGTTAAACGTCACGCTGCCGACAACTTCAGGAAGTGGTTGGGCATTAGGTTGGTTTGTAATTTCGGCCGGGGTATCTAGCAGTCCAAAAATGCGGTCGGCCGCACCCAGCGCAGACTGAAACTGAGCGATAGAGTTAGCCAGCCCCCCAATCGGCCCGGCAATGAGCATGGTATAAACCAAATACGAAATCAGCTCACCAACAGTCAGATTTCCTTCAAGCACTTCTGTGGTACCAAACCACAGGGTCAGCGTGATTGACATAAAGGCGATAAAGCCGAT
>JBCCSO010000680.1:0-3312 GCA_039199965.1 Chloroflexota bacterium
ACAACGGGGTGAGGATACGTCTCCCCCAGCACAACACCCGCTTGGCGCAGCACAATCGGTGGTGCATCCCATGGGTTATACAGATATTTTTTAGGGACATTTTTCAGCTCAGGCACAAAGTGACGGGTGTACTCCCCCTCTTTATCGAACTTTTGCCCCTGCGTGATCGGGTTGAAAATGCGGAAATAGGGAGCCGCATCCGCACCGGTGCCGCCAATCCATTGCCAACCGGCGCTGTTGTTGGCTAAATCTGCATCGACCAAACAGTCCCAGAACCAGCGTTCACCGTGCCGCCAGTCAAGCAGCAAGTTTTTGACTAAAAATGACCCTACAATCATGCGCACCCGATTGTGAATGTAGCCGGTTTGCCACAGCTCGCGCATACCTGCATCTACAATCGGATAACCGGTTTGCCCCGTTTGCCAGCGCTCTAAAAAGTCTGAATTGTCTCCCCATGGGAAACGGTCAAATTTACTCTGCAAGTTTTTCCACGGTAGGGTGGGGAAGTGATAGAGCAGGCTGTATGAAAATTCCCGCCAGCCAAGTTCGCTGTGAAAGGTGTCTAAGTCATTTCCGGAGCCGTATTCTTTGGCCTTGTACCAAACGATGTTGGGGGATATTTCACCTGTTTGCAGGTAAGCGGATAAACGCGAAACGTTTTGTTGAGAGGGGAAATTCCGGCCGTCTTTGTATCCATTGATGCCGCCTTCCACAAACGCCATCATTCTTTTGTGTGCCCCGGCTTCACCAATTTCCCAATGGGGTTCAAGCTGTTTGTCCCAGCGAATTTTGGGGAGCAAGTTAAGACCGTCAACACCGATACTGTGCTCATCGCTCACCAAATTTAGGTTGGATGGTTTGGGTAGGGGCTCACGGGGCGGTGGCTGGCTCAGGCAGCCTCTTCTGTAAAACGGGGTAAACACCCGGTAAGGGGTGCCATCTTTTTTGAGCGGCTCCCACGGCTCCCACAACAGTGAACCGTTATAGCTACTGACCTCGATCCCAGCCGCTTTTAAATTCTCTTTGATGGCAGTGTCTCGCTCAATGCGCCACGGCTCGTAGCAGCGATTCCAGCTTACGCCTGTGGCTCCGCTCCGTTCCACTAGTTCCGGCAGGATCATTTGCGGGTCACCGGCAAAGATGGCCAATTGGCCATCGAGCGAGGCGTTTAGGCTGCTAAGTGAGTGGTGCAGCCACCAGCGATTCGCTCCGCCGATCTTATGATCGCCAGCGTTGACATCGTCTAAGATATAAACTGGAAGTACAGTCCCCTTCCGGGCTGCTTCTGTCAGTGATGGGTTGTCGGCGAGGCGCAGATCCTGCCGGAACCAGTGGATAGTTAATTTCATAGTGGTTAGTTGTGAGTGGCTAGTGGCTAGTGGAGTTGTTCTACCTACTAACTACTGACCACTAATCACTTTTTTCGCCATTGATTGGCGCGAATGTTGTCTTGAGCCAGCCGTGCGGTTTCGGCAATGCGTTTGGCACGGGTAGCGGGTCGTTTGGCGTTGAAGATCCATTCAAGAATGCCCCGCTTGACTGAGCGAGGGAATGCATCAAAGTTGGCGGCCGCATCATCATACTGATCAAATTCGGCCGCCAAGTCGTCTGGAATCTCCAAATTTTCAATTGCGTCCAGCGCGGTCCACGAGCCGTCTGCCCTAGCTTGGTCGATGATAACTTGACCGGCCGGATGCATCTTGCCAGCGGCCGTCATCCGCTCAACCCGCTCTTTGTTCACCCGTGACCAGTTTGATCCTTTCCCCTTACGCGGAGCGATCCACAGCATGGTTCGGTCGTCATCCAGCTTGCGCGGCAAGCTATCAATCCAGCCAAAGCAAATAATTTCATCGACTACTTGGTCATATGAGACATACTTTTCACCCGTGTGCTTTTTAAATGTCACGGCCCACATCCCGTCTGGCTGGGCGTAATTGGCCTCAAGCCACGCTCGTAGTTCGGCTGGGGATTCAATTTGAACTTTCTCTGCATTATCCATAACAATGCACGTGAGCAGGGACAGCTGCCTGATTGGCAAATAGCACCCCAAGGTAGGCACAAGTTTGGCGATTAGAACTCAAGAATTATAGGCGGAGTTGCACAAGGTTGGGGAAAGATTTGTGTGCTGTATATGTTTTTCCATGTGTGAAGTTTCGGGCATGCCTGTGTAAGTATAAGTGGCTCAAACCGGCTTATATTGAAATCAAGCAACAGATGATGAGCGGAGGTTCCGTTTAACAAGTATTTTGTTAAACTCAAGTTTGTGAACATTTCTGAGCACCGTGCTGTATAGAAATAAGTTGCCGACTGTCTAGTTTTGCATTACTCTCAGATTTGTCGTGTAGTACCCTGCACTTCCGTAGATCCGACCGATAAAAAGCGGTTCCACTGTGTAAAAAATAACATAATGATGCCAATAGGCATCACAGGAAGATAGATCATGTCTAAAAATGGAAACCAGAATCCCGCTGCGGTTGCGGCCGCTATTATGGAGCGTAAAACGCTTAAAGTGCTAGGCAGTACAAGTGATTTGGCGCAGATCAGCCCAGAATCAGCTGCAAAAAACAACAAAATTGTGCTTGACTCACTCAAGGTTGCAGGATGGGCACCGTTCCACTACGCACGTGGCGTAGATGATTTAGCTGAGCCGTGGCGAGCACACGTGTTGTGGCACAAAGAAAGTCAATCTCTGGCCCCAAAACTGTCTGAGTGGTTTCAGGGTATGAGCCCCTCGAATAAGCTGTCTAAAATGATGCAGGCTTGCGGTGCGCTGGTTTTGGTTACTTGGCTGCCGCAATTCTATGGTGCCGAAGAAAAAACAGAGAAGCAGTTTTCAATGGATGAAGAACACCTTATGGCTGCATCAGCTATGGTGCAGAATCTGCTGGTTCTGCTGACCGCTCATGGGATGGGGACATACTGGTCAAGCGGAGGCAAGCTGGGGTCAGACTTTTTCTTTGAGCAATTGGGTATCCCTACTAGCGAGCGGCTGGTTGCGGCCGTGTTTGTTGAGTATCCCGATACCCTTGAGGATGATCGTGAACGCATACCCGGTAAACATCGTGAAAGCCGTTCAAACGAATGGATCAAGCAAATATCACTGACTTAGCTCTTGAATAGGGACTCTGTGCTGATAGCTAAATTTCCTGTCAGTTGCTTGCGTATTTTTCCAAAAATGAGTCAAGATCAAGGAGTTCATCAAAACGTTCTTCTCTATTATTTTCACTCAATCAAAACCGCGCAGAGCTTCCAATGATCGAGGCAATTGGTGCAAAATTAAATTTTGTTTTGATCAAATTCATAGCGAATGAG
>JBCCSO010000681.1:0-3310 GCA_039199965.1 Chloroflexota bacterium
AGCGTCCGGGTGCGGGATCGCTCCATACGCACTTGTCTGTAAAGCAGCTCAAGCGCTTTGGCAGACCCAATCTCACCCAGTGATTCTGACACCTTGCGCCGCAGCCACGAATGATGGGATTCGTCCATCATAACTTCCAACAGATCGCGGCAGCGAACGAGCGTGCGGGCCGCATACTCACGTAGATCTTTATCAGGGAGTCCCCCCTCTTTTTCCACCTGCTCATCGGTCAGCGTCTCTTCAGAGTCCGTTAGGTCCCGGTCGCCAATCCACAGGCGACTGACCGCTTGGGCCGCATATCCGTGGGCGCGGACGTTGTGGGCGGTAGATTCTTCTCTCAGCAGCTTATACAGATTCAGCGCTGTTACTGCATGCTTGTGCGCGGTCCGTCTGCCCAAAATGCCCATGATGTAGACGGCTTGGGCGCGTAGCTCTGACTCTTCGGCCGAATAGGCTGCATTGTTCTGACACAGCCGAATAGCGGTTGTTAAAACGCTGTTGTGATCAATTTGGGTTAGCGCATCGGTGCAGCACCATGATACAAACTGATCATCGGCCGATTTCAGATCATACGCACTTTCCACAAAGTAAAGGAGCTTTTCACGAGCATCATTTGCCAATTCCCGCAGCTTGTCATACTCCTCGTCGTCCTTAATCTCATCTTCAGACGGATGGAGATAGCCATCGGCCATAAAACCCAAGCCAACTCCGGCCAGACCGCGCACCAAACGATGTTCTTTAGGTGAATTGATTAGCTTGATCAGATTTTTGTGCTGCTTGGTCAAACTATTGTGATGGGGCCCTTTCCGATCGAAGACGTGCAAAACGTCGAGCAGGCTATCTTTATTGGGCAGGTTAACGTGGGCCAAATCACCAACTGGCTCTAGGTTTTTCACCGTCTCATGCAAAATATGATCGAACCATTTGACGTTGTTCTGATTGATACACACCCAAATCGCCATGGCTATCGCTTTGACGACTAAGCTGCTCCGCTCCTGCACCAGCAGGTAAATGAGCGGCCGAATGGCTGCTTCATGCCCGCTCTCTCCCAACTGGAGGGCAATCTCGGCACGACGTGCGGCGTGTTCACCCTGCATACGCTCCATCAGGGCGTTAAACATATCGCTCAGAGTAGAAGTCCGCAGGTCTTCACTGGTAAATTGGGCGCAGTGTACGGCGGTAAAAACATGCCCTTCTTCCAGCAGTTTATCCAAGAGGTGTTCAGGGTTTTTAAGGAGGCCGGTCAAAATCTCAAGCGTTTCATTCCCTCTTGGGAGCGCCAAATGATTAAGGGTGCGATCAATCCCGTCTAGATTTTGCTCCAGCGCAGCGGCTGCAAAATAGGCTTCTGTCTTCCGACTGGTAAACATCCAGTCACGACGGCCGGAGCGCCGTATAATACCTGCGCTGCGCAGGTCGTTCATCACGGAACGCCAAGTGTAAGGCTCATCCCACTCTTCCAAAAATTCTTTCACCAGCCATTTTGCCTGTTCGTCTGAGCAGGTGCCGTGATCATGCCTGCTCACTTCAAAAGCCAACCGCTGAAGCACTTCTTCCGCGACTTCAACATCAATCAGGCGGCCGCTGCGGCTCTCACCAGAAAACGACTCGTCCAGCTTTTTGCGCTCTGCATATTGGATGAGGTGCCCTTTGCTCAGCGGTGGATAGCCATCAGCCCGTCGGCCGGTAGGCGTGCGAATGATCATCGCCAAATGAGAACGATTGCGGGCAAGCTGGCGCATGGGGCCGCGCAGTTTTTTCAGCTTCCGGCCAGATAAAATTCCGTTGACCTGCTCATTTGTAAGCTCGTTTAAGTAAATTCGATCATAGCTCCCCAACTGCCCCCGATAGTTAGTCGGCCGGCAGGTAATCACAAACTGGTGGCGCTGATTAAGCTGGATAAACTGCCGCACCAACTTGATCAGATACTGGTCCGATTTGGTAATCAGCAGGTCCAAATTATCAATCAAGAACATGCAGGTATACTGGCCAAGAAAGCGCTCTGTTTCATCTTTTGTAATCAGGTCCCGCAGCCCCTCATCCTCAAGCTCTGCAGGGAGCTGACTGTTAAATGCGTCTGATACAAGATCGTTGATCGATAGGTCAGAATCAAGCAATTCTTCCAAATCCAGAAA
This sequence comes from Chloroflexota bacterium, assembly GCA_039199965.1. Lineage (GTDB taxonomy): Bacteria > Chloroflexota > Anaerolineae > Promineifilales > Promineifilaceae > WTJY01. The sequence goes on from JBCCSO010000681.1 coordinate 2,136, forward strand.
GATGGGGATGATGAATGTCCGGTCAGCCTGAAGCTTGGCTCCCTTTGTTTGCGCGGCCGTTTTGCTGCGCTTGATGTTGTTGCTGGTCAACGACGCGCGAGCGTTGGTTAAAATTTTGAGGGCACCCGTCTTCCCCATCCCGGCGTTTGCCATCAGCAGCAAAATTTGCGGCAGCTCATTATTCTGAGCAAACTCAAAACGGCTGCGCACGAGGCGCCAAATCGGCAGCGGGTTGATGCTCGTTTCACCCGACTGATGGGCAAAAAACGGGGCATCCCACAGGTTTTTTATCGCTTCAGGAGAGTTTTTGGGCGGTTTTTGTTTAGTAGAGGCAGCTTCGAGGTAGGCGATAATGGTGGCCTCATTGGTCAGCTCCCGATTTTCCAAGACTTGATTGATGGTCACATTCTTGTCACCAGAAACAAAGTCTCCATTTACATTGGCATCACCGCTCACCACAGTGCTCTCAGATGCGCTGATGTTTGTTTGCTTATTGGTCGTCATTGGTTATGGGATTAGGTCTACCACGGATGAATTTCTCCGTTGTAAATATAAAATTTGCCATTGTCGGCCGGGGTTAGCTTAGAAATGACGTTTAAGATACCGGCCGCTGAGTCAGGCGGTGTGACAGCCGCGTTTGAGCCACCCATATCTGTTTGAACCCATCCAGGATGCATTGAAATAACGGTGAAGCCATCAGCGGCCAAATCAAATGAAAGATGGCGTGTGATCATGTTCATTACCGCCTTGCTTGAATTGTAGGCGTACGACCCAAATCCCGGCCGCTGCGCGGTTAGCGATCCCAACTGCGATGAAACATTCACGATGATGGGCGCAGGCGCAGCCTTGAGCAGATCAATTCCTTCATAAACAACCCGCATCGCCCCCACACCGTTGGCGTTCAAGGTCAGCAGGAACTGATCTGCATCAAATGCCTCAAAGCTGTCTCTAAAGTTCACCCCAGCGTTATTGATCAAAACATCAATGTGGTCAGTTTGCCCTGCGATTGCCTTAACAGCGGCTGATACAGATTGGTCGTTGATGACATCAAGCTGAACTATTTTCATGCTCGTGGCATAATCGGCCGCTAAACGATTGAGCTCCAGTGCTTCTTCGGGCAGGCGGCACGTTGCAAATACAAATTCCCCTTTTGACAGCAGTTGCTTGGTCATCTC
>JBCCSO010000682.1:0-3309 GCA_039199965.1 Chloroflexota bacterium
ACTGTTCAACCGCGTAAAAATGTGGCAGCTATCGTAACGGCGTTTGCACAGATAGCTGAACAAATTCCACACGACCTTCTGCTGGCCGGTCAGATCGGATGGCGGTCCTCTGGCATCATGGCCATCATTGACGCGCTCCCAGATGAAATCAAAAGTCGAATTCATCTGCTGGGCTTTGTCCCTGACGACCAAAAGATCGGTCTAATCAAAGGGGCCTCGGCTTTTTTATATCCATCCCTGTATGAAGGATTTGGTTTTCCGCTTCTAGAGGCCAATGCGTGCGGCGTACCGGTAATCACGGCCAACACAAGCTCACTCGCAGAACTGTCTAATACAGGAGGTGCCATCCCCATTGACCCACAAAGCGATGCCGCTTTAAAGGGTGCCATCGTTCGAGTTTTGAATGATGCAGAGCTTCGGGACAGCTTAATTGCAGCTGGGTATGAAAATATTCAGCGGTTTAGCTGGCAGCAGGCGGCCGAAACTGTTATGCACTTAATGGAACAACAAGCGTGACACAAACTGCTAAGAACAATCACATAAAAGCCTTTTTCTTCATCGCGGGAATCAGTCTAATATTTCTAATACTCATGCACACAGCAGGCACAGGTAATGCTCGCATTAATCAGTCAAAGCAGCAGACTGTTGTATTGATCAGTGAGAATGGATTTAACCCCGAAAGCTTTGAGGTCATCCCAAACAGCCAAATTATTTGGCAAAACACGACCAGCCAAACGATAACCATGACCTACGGTTTGCCACCTAGCGCATATTTGCCAATTATTCTCCAAGCAGACCAAACGAAAAAGGCTCCTACCCCACAACCAACATTTGAATTAAGAGGGTCTAGCCATCCGACACCGCCCCCTCCAACACCTAGTCCACCTGTAGAAAGAAACTTCATTGTTCACCCAAATCAAGCCTACACGCAAACAATGTCTACCGCATCAAGCGGTGAGGTACATTTTTGGTACAGCGAGCAAATCGATGCCTCCGTCATCGTCAAGATTATCTCCCCAACACCAACACCAACCGCCACCAGCACAGAAACACCGCTGCCAACTCCGTGGGAAAATGGCGATGATGACAATGACCGTCTTTCAAACGGTGCTGAAACCAATACGGGCCAGTTTGTTGGGCTAAGTAATACTGGGACTGATCCCAATAATCCAGACACGGACGGGGACGGCCTGTCAGATGGGGATGAAGTTTTGGGCACGGCCGATGGCCTCTTGCTTGACCTGATGGGAGCAAACCCCAACAAAAAAGATTTATTACTCGAATTTGATTGGTTTGATGACAACTCACTTGGGTTAAACGCCTCGCAAACTGACTGTGGGTTTCACAGTCACAAACCAACGCCACTTATGCTAGAGCGCTTGCGCATCGCATATGCAGATGCCCCTATTAACAATCCCGATGGCACAACGGGCATCAATCTTATTGCAGATACAGGCGAAGCATGGCCGCTCGATCAAGGGCAGTTGATTCCTGACGGGGACGGCGTGCTGGTGGGAGAAATTGATGACGAGCAGCATAATCAGATCAAAGCCACCTACTTTGAGCAAAATCGCAGAGGATATTTCCACTATGTGCTAATGATCCATGAGTACAGACGAAATCCAACCCAAGTCAACGGTTCTTCTGGCTTGGCCGAAGTCGGTGGAGACGATGTACTGGTTTCGATGGGATGCTTGGTCGGCAGCAACTATGATGCATTTACATCTTCAACCGTAATGCATGAGGTGGGACACAACTTAGGACTGCGCCACGGTGGCCCGGCCGATAAGTGCAATTACAAGCCAAATCACAACAGCATCATGAACTATCGCTATCAATTTAGAGGCCTAGACACAACGTGTGACGGCCTAGGCGATGGCTTTGGGTTAGCTGGCCGCGGTCCCCTGAGCAACGTGGCGGAAACGATGAGCTACTCAGACGGTAGCAGGCTTGATCTGGATGAGAACAGCTTAGACGAGCGAGTGGGTATGTGTGGTGAGTTCATCGACTGGAACAAGAACTTTATTCAAAACATCATCCAAACACCGTTTGATGTCAATCGGTATCGGCCGGATAATCAAGCATTTTCGTATTCAGCCAGCCTAGAAGCGGCCGAGTGCGGTGGTGAATTCACAGTCCTCAGAGACTACAACGAATGGGAGCTACTCGACTTAGCTCTTTTCACCACTGAATCTAGACGACCGCAGGAACTCATTTACGAGGTCCCTATTTTCGAAATACTGCCCGGAGGTGCGCTGTATGAGTCAAGTGAGTAGACAGAAGCGGCCGATTGCGCTTGTCACGGGTGCCAGCAGACCGATGGGCATTGGCTCAGCCATCGCCCTGAGTTTGGCCAAAGCTGGATGGGATGTTGCCATTACCTACTGGCAGTCGTATGACGTTGAAATGCCGTGGGAAAGCGACGCATCAGATGCGGACGTGCTGCTAGCAAAGCTGAAGGCCATCACACCTCATGCAGTCGGCATAGAGGCTGATCTGTCAGAAGTTGGTGCGGCTGAAACGATTTTTGATTTTGTGCAGGAAAACTTGGGCCCAATTGACGCGCTTGTCATGTCCCACTGCTTATCCATTGACAGCAGCATTCTGGATACCACGGCTGAGGCGTTTGATAACCATTTTGCTATCAATGCCCGGGCTACGTGGCTTTTGGTGCGGGAGTTCGGCAAGCGGTTCAGCGGAGAGTTTGGCTCCGGCCGAATTATCTCGCTCACAAGTGATCACGCTGTCCACAATCTGCCGTACGGCGCCAGTAAAGGGGCAATGGATCGGATTGTACTGGCGGCAGCGCATGAATTTAAGCACTTGGGTATTACGGCCAACGTAGTGAATCCCGGTGCCAATGACACCGGCTGGATGGATGATGGCATTAAGGACTGGGCCGTTAACGCGACACCGCTCGGCCGGGTAGGCACCCCACAGGATTGTGCCAACTTGGTTACATTTTTATGCTCAAAAGAAGGGGGATGGATCAACGCTCAGCTCATTAAAAGCAACGGTGGACAGGCATCCTGAGCGCTGACAAAAGATTAGTTTGCGAGACGCAGCTGCTGTGGAGACTGTTGTGGCACCCGCTCAATCAAACCACGGGCTTCTAGGTCCAGCTTAACCGTTGTGGTGTACCAACCAAATGACCCATCAAACGAATCACCCAAGCGATTGGCAACGTCGTCAGGCAGCGTTTTGAACAGATGGGTTTCATGCTCGCTCAAAATATCGATGACAGCACCTTTCACCATATCATACTTTTTCTTATCGATACTGGTTCCAGTTTTACCTTCGGGGTGTAGA
>JBCCSO010000683.1:0-3307 GCA_039199965.1 Chloroflexota bacterium
ATGTCGAACTCGCTCCCCTCAAGCTCTACAAAATTCCCATAAGGCATCTCGTCTAAAACAGCCTCAACTTCCCCCACCTGCCACGTTTCCCGATATTTTTCATAAACTAGGGCGGGCTCATACCCCAATCTGCCCAGAATCTGCTCCATCTTTCCAAAGTCAGACAGTTCAAGCTCAATTTCTTCACGTACTTTGGCTTCGGCCGCCTGTTGAATATCGGCCGGAGGATCACCCTTAAACGTCAGCTTGATCTTTTCGTCTTGGCGCAGCCGGATGAGTCGGCGGCTGTTCTTGAGCGATTGCTGAGCATCATCATAGACAGTGTTTTTTTCATAGACCCGTTCTTTTTTGAGGATAGCGCCCAGCCTGATCAACCGCTCTCGCACGGCCGATAGATCATCATATTGGAACTTTGCTTCAATTTCTAAATTCATGGTTTTTGCGAGAGGTTAGATAGTAGAGATTAGGTGTTAGTAGTGCATGCTCCAACCATCCACTAATCTCTAACCTCTAGCATCTAACCTCTAATCCTTCCCAATTCTAAAAATCTGTCCGTCCATAGCGGTGTAGAGCCAGCCATCGTTTCCTTCAGCGATTGCCCCTTGGCAGAAGAAATCCCGGCCGTCAATCTCGAGTATATCGTCTGAAACCACGCTACGGCCGTCTTCTGAAAAACTGATCACGTGAATCTGGTTAAAGTTAATGCCGCACAGCAGCAATTTATTCTCGAATTCTGGCAGACGGCCGCTGGTGACAAACGTCGCTCCCGACGGCGCAATGGGCGGTGTCCACTGCAGCAGAGGCTGCGTCCCGTCATCCGGATACGGGCAGGCGTCATACGGGTGCACCCCCCAGCCGTAATCATTGCCCGGCTCAATCAGGTTCAGCTCATCATCGCATGAATTGCCATTTTCCCCCGCGTAGAGCAGGCCTGTTTCTGGGTGCCAGTCAAAGCCAAAACCATTGCGCAGCCCCCACGCGTAGCTTATTGAGTCTTCAAACGGATTGTCGGCCGGAATTGAGCCATCGGCCCAAAAACGCAGCACAGAGCTAACAGGCGATGCTGCATCACGCGCCAAGTCTGTCCGATTGAGGTCCCCCAAAATCATGTACAGGTAGCCATCTGGCCCAAAGGTTAAGCCACCTCCAAAATGATGGCGCTGCTCTGATAGAGCTGGCAGCTCCAAAATGACCTCACTTTCCACAAAACTTGTCCCATCAAATCGATGTTTGGCAACTTCTCCCAGCTTCGGGTTTCCGGCCGCGTCTGGCACAGAGCGATAGCTGTAAACAAGCTGATTCTCGGAAAAGTTGGGATCAAGTGTCAGCCCCAGCAAGCCATCCTCAAAGCCGGTGCGGGACACTTCAAACTGATGAATAAGCTGATGTTCTCCCTGCTCACCCATGATTTGGACCGCACCATTTTGCTCTGCAAACAGAATTCGGCCGTCTGGCAGAAAGGTGAATGCCGTTACTAGCCCCACGTTGTACGCTACGGTTTCAAACCTGAGTGGACCTGCCGCAGTAGGCTCTACGATTGGATCTTGAACCGGCTGAGTCCCGCTGCAGGCAACAAAAAATGAGACGCCCCATCCCCAAAATAGAATCAAGAGGATAGTGCGTCTCATTTTAGAATTATGCACACTAGACCAGTCAGGTTTTAAAAACCTGACTGGTCTTCTGCATCTATTTTACTCAGCTGATTCTTCGTCACCAACGACTACTAAAACCGCGTCCTTTTCAACGGTGGCCCCGGCCGCAACTTTAACTTCAAGCACCAACCCATCACGCGTTGCTTTCAGCTCATTCTCCATCTTCATCGACTCAAGGATCACAAGCGTCTCGCCTTTGCTGATCGTCTGCCCTTCCTCTACAAGGACATTCACAATCACCCCCGGCATTGGTGATTTAGTGGGCACCGTACCGGTGTCCCCTTCCAATTCACCGCGCGCGCGGGCCAAACGATACGCTCGCTCATCTTTAACATCAATCTCGTAGTTCTCCCCATTCATCAATATTTCCCAGCTATCACGTTCGGGTGAATTCACCACCGCTTCAAAACTGCGATTATTGAAAATCATTGAAATGAGGTCGCCGCTGCCCAACGCATTCACGCTGATCTCGTAAGGCTCTCCGTTGACAAGAACCTCACCTTCCTCATTCCATTCAATTTCGTATTCGTTTCCGTTGACCGTTGTTATGTATTTCATGTCTTTTTAGATATTAGATGGTAGGTGTTAGAGAATAGTGCAGGCTACCAATATCTAGCCTCTAACTTCTAGCCTCTACTACCTTTTAAGCCTCTCCCATCGGCTGAGCCACTTCCAGTTCGACGTATCACGCTCGCCCGGGGCCACAAACTGTGCCAGAACCTCACCCTGCCGATGAGACAGAACGGTGGCCAACACGGCCGCCTCTAGCTCATCAGGAGCTTCAACATCACGCATATTGAATTCGTTTTCCACAAAGTTTGTATCGAAATTACCACCCATAAACGGCACGTTTTCCATCATGTGGAGGTGGAACGGAATACTCGTCATCACCCCCATGATGTGATACTCGCGCAGGGCGCGACGCATGCGCAGAATCGCTTCACCCCGATTTTTGCCGTAGCAGATCAGCTTGGCAATCATCGAGTCATAATAAGGGGTAATTTCCGCACCCGCGTACACCCCAGTGTCTACACGAACACCGGGACCTGTGGGTGTCGTTACCGTCGTCAACTTACCGGTAGCTGGCAGGAAATTCATGAACGGATCTTCCGCATTCACGCGGCACTCGATCGCCCATCCCTCCATCTTAATATCATCTTGGCGATAGCGCAGCTCACGGCCGCGAGCCACGCGCAGCATCTCCTGCACAATGTCCACACCGGTCACCAGCTCAGTCACCGGATGCTCTACCTGCAAACGAGTATTCATTTCCAAAAAGTAGAAGTTCTTATCGCGGTCAGCCAAAAACTCAACGGTCCCGGCCGAAACATAGTCGACCGCTTTGGCGGCCGCAACCGCCACTGCACCCATCTTGTTCCGCATCGCCTCATCTACAAAAATAGACGGGCACTCTTCGATTAGTTTTTGGTGGCGCCGCTGGAGCGAGCACTCCCGCTCACCCAAGTGAATCACGTTGCCGTGTGAGTCTGCCAGCACCTGAATTTCAATGTGTCGGCCGCTGGTAATTAGCTTCTCTAAATAAACGGTGCCATCACCAAAAGCAGAAAGGGCTTCACGGCGAGCAGACTCAAGCGCATCGCGCAAATCGGCCGGATCATGAACCGGTCGCATCCCTTTACCACCACCACCAGCAG
>JBCCSO010000684.1:0-3306 GCA_039199965.1 Chloroflexota bacterium
CATTATGTACCTGCTGATGAGGGAGAAAGAAAGCCGCATTAATCGCTTGTTTGCTCTGCGTTCCGGCACCAAACTTGTCTTTAGCCTAATCGTCCTTTATGTGGGGCTGGTCGTACTTCAAATGGTGGGATGGCAATTTTTGCATACCGCAGAGTTAGCTGGGAATGCGGCCCAATCAGGCGTCTTATTTGAACTTATCTGGGAATGCTCGCTTGTCTTTTTCCTTTTATTCATCGTATTCAGCCACAGGCAACAAAGTCAGCATAGATTTCGTTTGGCCTAAATCTTGGTCTACCCAACAAGAAGCCGCTGCAAACTTATTCCAGCGGCTTCTTTCGGCATTTAAATTATGCTGTATGGGCTCCCTTAATACATAGTGTTGCCGTTCTTGGTTTCGGCCGGAATTTCTTGAATAGAATCCCAATGCTCAACAATTTTGCCGTTGTCGTCAAAGCGGAAAAAATCCATTGTCACGTACTCATCACCATCCGGCCAAACTTGATGGGTATGCAAAGCCACCAAATCCCCCTCAGCAATTGCCCGCACAAAGCTGATTGATTTGTTAGGATAGTCTCGTTCCATCTCTGCGAAATAATCAATAAAAGCCTGCTTTCCGTTGCCCACAACCGGATTGTGTTGAATGTAATCAGCTCCAACATAGGTTTCTACAGCTTTTTCTGGGTCGCCTAAGTAGGCAGTCTTGTAAAACGCAATAGCATTTTGTTTGTTTGCTTCCAGATTTTGAGTCATTGATTTTCCTTTCTTTAATCCACAGTTGATACAGTTTATTCCTCAGATAATCTTATCATCTTTGCCCGATAATTGGCGCAAGTACTCTGTCTGCCCCACATGGTATCCCTCATGCCATGCTAAGAACAGGAGTCTTTCTGAAACAGTGCGCTCACGCTCATCCTTCTCAGCTAGCTGCTGCTCAGAAATTTCCTCAAAGCCGTCCATTAGCTGCTGCTGCGTCATCTCGATATCAGACATCAGGCGTTCTAATGTCAGGATGGCCGGATCATCGGCTGATGTGATGGGGGCAGAGTCAAACTTGTAGCGCGCCATTTCAGCTTCCGTCCAAGAACCATCGATACCTAGTAATTTCAGAGCATTCTGTCGAGAGACAAGAATGTGGCCAAGCACCCAATTCAAACAATTTCCCCGAAACGGCAATTGCAGCAAACTATCCTCATGTGTCAGCCCATCAACTTGGCGAGTTACAACCCAGTGATTGGTTTCAAACAGGCTCATAATCATTTTTTTATCCATTTGTCATCCTTTTGCAGGCAAAACGCGATCAAAAAACAGAACAAATGTACCACAACAAAACAGCCTTTTCAATTCTCTCGCGAGGATTGATGGTACGTAAACTTACACCTCATTAAGCCTCATTTTATGCTATAATTTAGCACTTACGTTCGATTCACTTTACGTAACGAATTCGATTCATTTTGATGCTTCTCGTCAATTGTTAACCGACATTCGTCAATCCCAAATATGAGTATTTTCGACTTACAAGCAGAATTTGAACCCACCGGCGATCAGCCTAAAGCAATTGAGGGGCTGGTTGAAGGTGTTGAAGCCGGAGAACGGTATCAAACCCTTTTAGGAGCCACAGGCACGGGTAAAACCTTTACGATTGCTAACGTGATCAAAGAGACAGAGCGGCCGACTCTGATCATGGCCCACAACAAAACATTGGCCGCCCAGCTTTACGCTGAGTTCAGGGAGTTCTTCCCCAACAATGCGGTTTCCTACTTTGTGAGCTATTACGACTACTATCAGCCGGAAGCTTACGTGCCGCGTCGGGACCTATTCATTGAAAAAGAAGCACAGATCAACGAAGAGATTGATCGGTTGCGCCTGCTAGCAACCAGCACGCTCATGACCCGCAAGGATGTCATCATTGTGGCATCAGTATCATGTATTTACGGTATTGGGAATCCGACCCGCTGGGGGCAAGTAAGCGTCAAGCTAAAGCGTGGCGAAAGCTATCGCCGGGACAATGTACTGCGCCGCTTGATCGAAATTCAGTACGGCCGGAATGATATGGACTTCAAGCGCGGCACCTTCCGCGTACGTGGAGACACCCTGCACATCTACCCCGCTTATGCTGAAACCGGCTACTCCGTTGAGTTTTGGGGAGATGAAGTGGAACGCATCACAGAAATCCATCCGGTAACAGGTGAAGTCATTGCAGATGCTTTCGACATTGAAATTTTTCCGGCCAAGCAGTTTATTACAGACGATGAGAACTTGGCTCAAGCCATCAACAATATTGAAAGCGAGCTAAACGAGCGTTTGGCTTACTTCAAATCGAACAATCAGCTGCTTGAAGCCCAAAGGCTTGAGCAGCGCACGCTGTATGACATCGAGATGCTGCGCGAAGTCGGTTACACCTCTGGTGTAGAAAACTACAGCCGCCACCTAGACATGCGTGATCCAGGTGACCCACCGTGGACACTGCTTGACTATTTCCCTCGTGACTTTTTGGTGGTAATTGATGAAAGCCACATGACGGTTCCACAAATTGGCGGCATGTATGCGGGTGACCAAAGCCGGAAGCAAACGCTGGTTGATTACGGATTCCGACTACCTAGCGCGCTCGATAACCGGCCGCTCAATTTTCCAGAGTTTGAAGAGCGCATCAATCAGGTAATTTTCACCACGGCTACCCCTTCAAAATTTGAAAACGCGAATGCCACCAACACCGTTCGTCAGGTGATTCGGCCGACCGGTATTGTTGATCCAGCCATCGATATCCGGCCGGTGATGGGTCAGGTTGACGACCTGCTGGGTGAGATTCGCACACGGGTCCGACGTCACGAGCGAGTGCTGGTTACAACCTTAACCAAACGAATGGCCGAAGTTCTGAGCGACTACCTGCTAGATAACAATATCAAGGTTCACTACCTGCATTCTGAGATTCACACCATTGAGCGGACTGAGATTCTGCGCGATCTGCGTTTGGGTATTTACGATGTAGTTGTAGGGATTAACCTTTTGCGAGAAGGTCTGGACCTGCCGGAAGTTTCTTTAGTAGCTATTTTGGACGCAGACAAAGAAGGGTTTTTACGCTCAGAATCGGCGCTGGTGCAAACGATCGGCCGGGCGGCGCGCCACGTCAACGGCCAAGTCATCATGTACGCAGACAAAATCACCCGGTCTATGCGGGCCGCCATCGACGAAACAGACAAGCGGCGCGAGGTGCAAGAAGCGTATAACCAAGAGCACAACATTGAGCCACAGTTTATGGTCCGCGAGGTCAAAGACATCACCTACGACATTGCAAAGATGCGTGAGGAA
>JBCCSO010000685.1:0-3305 GCA_039199965.1 Chloroflexota bacterium
AAAGATATTTAGAATCACTCGCAGAACTAAATCAGCTAGATGTCCGTTTGGGTTTGCCCGGCCATAAGTGGCTGATTAATAATTGGCACGGCCGCATACGGGAGATGTTTGCTCATCACGAGGATCGCTTAAGCCATACGCTGAAAGCCGTTGCTGATTCCCATGGTATTACCGTGAATCAGGTGAGCAAAGTTGTGTTTAGGCTAGGTGATTTAGACATTCATCAGTCCCGCTTTGCGGTTGCCGAGACTTTGGCCCACTTAGATCATTTGGAAACGGCAGGGGCCATCGGTAAGGAGAGTAAAGATGGCATCTGGCGATACTCAACTTGATCAGCTGATAAATGACCCAAAGTGGCCGACTTACGGTGCGGCCGTGATTCAAGTCAAAAGTGGGGAGGTTGTGGCAAAAGCCTGCGCAGGACCAAGCATATCAATTCATACCCGCTTTCGCATTGCCTCAATCAGCAAGTTTGTGGCCGCGATGGCGTTTGCCAAGCTGGCGGCCACTGGCAAATTAGATCTGAACCAAGATGTGAGTGACTGGTTGGGTTTTGAGCTACGCCATCCCCGTTTCCCAAACGATCCCATCACCTTAACCCATTTGCTGAGTCACACCTCTACGCTGCGCGACGCAACCGCCTACTCTATGCCGATGCCCCATACGGTAGATGAGTTTTTCCGGCCGGGGGCCGTGTGGTATGAGGATGGGGCTCATTTTGGAACAGAAGATTTCTCTCCCGGCCAATTTTTTACCTACTGCAATCTGAACTACGGTATAGCTGCGTCCGTGCTAGAAAAAGTCACCGGCCGCCGCTTTGATTTGTACATGCGGGAAGCGATATTTGAGCCGCTGGGTATTTCTCCATCTTACAATGTGTCCCTGTTTACGACTGAACAAATCCAAACGCTTTCGCCGCTGTTTCGCCTGCGGGATGGGGTGTGGCAGCCGCAGGTTGATGACCACAAGGGAGTCGTACCAGCGCCACTGAGCATCATCGAGAATCCAGATGTGCATGAAAAATTTGTGGAACGTTTTGGCGATATTCGGCCGAAGTCTGATCTGGAAAATTATGAGTTAGGCACAAACGGGACACTGTTTTCACCGCAGGGTGGGCTGCGCATTTCGGCCGTAGAGTTGCTTGTCATTATGCGTCATGTGTCGGCCGCGTTCCAAGCAGGTGAACCTTGGGTAGCTGAACTCATTCGGCCGAATTGGCGTTCGAATGACTCAGGCTCGAACGGGGACAACTTTGGCGGTTTGATGACCGATTGGGGGGTAGGCACCCATCTTTTTGATCGTCAGCTTGGCTGGTTAGAGGAGCCTCACCCAAACTTTGTTGGACATCTGGGAGAGGCCTACGGGCTGCTGTCGGGCCTGCTCTTTGACCCCAATTCAGGGGATGGATTAATCTATATTATTCCCGGCACAAGCGGCAGCCCAGAGGAAAACCCCGGCCGAAAATCAGCCTTTTCTGCATGGGAAGAAGTGATTATTGAAGAATGGCTCCCTTAGACTGCTGTTAGGCCGCAGGCCGTTGTGCGCAGCCCCGACCTTCAGGTCGCGGGCTGATCATTAATTAATTGCTGGGTTTGTTCGTAGACAAAATGCGAGGGCCATAGTCAGTGATGGCAATCGTGTGCTCATATTGGGCCGACAGAGAGCCGTCTTGCGTTTCTACTGACCAGCCGTCCGGCATCATTTTACAGTCTCGTTTGCCCATGTTCACCATCGGTTCAATGGTGAAAGTCATACCGGGGGCCAGCACTGGTCCATACGCGGCCGGGCCGTGGTGGGGCACAGAAACCGGTTCGTGCAAATTTTTGCCGATTCCGTGGCCGCCCCACTCGTAAACCACGCTGTACCGGTTTTTCTTTGCGTGTTTTTCGATGGCGGCTCCAATCATGCCCAAACGATTGCCAACTTGAGCGGCCGCAATACCCACATAAAGACATTCTTCGGCAACCTTGATGAATTGTTGTGTTTCATTTGGAATTGTTCCAACAGGGAATGTGACGCAAGCATCCCCACAGTAACCGTCCATTAGTAGCCCAATATCGATGCCAATGATGTCTCCATCATTCAAAATACGGTCATCCGGCAGGCCGTGGCAAATCTCTTCATTTATTGATGCGCAAATGGTGCCCGGAAACGGAGGATGAGTAGGCGGATTCCCACGATATCCTTTGTAAAGCGACTTAGCACCGTTTTTAATAATGTGCTCTTCAACCATCCGGTCTAGATCGCTCAATTTCGCACCGGGCTGCACTGACTCGCGAAGCATGTCAAAGCAATCAGCTACTAGGCTTCCAGATGAAGCTAGCTTCTCAATTTTGGCCGGGGTTTTGATGATAAATGTTTCTTCAGAGACAGCTCGTCTTCTTTTGAGCAATCCCGGTTTCTTTTTGCGTCGTTTGAGTTTGATCATTTGATATTTATTCTACCCTATACCAGTCTGTTCACAGAAACTTTTATCCTTAATCTTTCGCTTTAGCTGGTTTCTGATTCTAGCCTTGCAGAGTGAATTTTTTTGTAAACGGGCCCCTTCTTGCTTTTATACGAATGGTAAAGGTGTAACGTTCTATTGGTCCATTTGACTTCAGGTAGATGGCTGCCGAAAGGGAACTGTGCTTTGACGACCTGATCCGGTTTACGAACGTATCCTAATGTGAGATGGGGGGTGTATTTGCGCTGTTCGGGCTCATACCCAATTGGTTCCAAAACGCTGTCGAGATTTTCTTTTAATAGGAAAAGCTGTTTTGTTTGTCCCTGCACGCCTGCGTAAATTACTTTGGGATTGCGTTTGCGGGGGAAGCATCCTAAAGGCCCGATGCGCAATGTGATTTTATTGTGCGCGGCCGCTAGCATGTCAAGTGCATCGCAGACCTGCCCGATTTGCTCCGGCCGATTGTTATCTCCTAAAAATGCGAGCGTCATGTGTAGATTGGCTGATCGATTCCAGTTGATGGCATTTTCAGGCACCATATCCATCAGATCAAATTGGATATCCTCCAGCGTGTCTTTTACCTCGGCCGGTAGCGAAAACCCCACAAAGGCTCTAATTCCTTCACTCATTCTTTGCCTCCGAATCTTTCCCGGCCGTTTCTGATTTGTTTACATCAACCCCAGCTCTGCGTAACTGCCATCGTTCCCATGCGCTTTCTGCCCATGATGGCTCATCTTCCTCTTTCCTTTCAGCTTGAGGGAACGGATCAAGGTCAAACATTTTGCGCCAAGCATATTGCCCGATCAATTTAAATGTTGCGATGACGGGTGCTGCGAGAACCGTTCCTAATATGCCTGCA
>JBCCSO010000686.1:0-3296 GCA_039199965.1 Chloroflexota bacterium
GCGCGTGAAAACACATGCTCTTCCGTTTCAGTAATTTGTTGATAGTAAGGCTCGAACGAAAAGTCTTGACCGATATTGATGTTGATATTAGATGGATAGTGGTATTGCATGACCCCTGATCTAGAAATCCGGGCGATTCGGTTCACATCTTCACGGGAAGTTGAACCGGCCGTAAACAGTGCTTCCATTTGGCCCGCACTGGCCTCGACCACGGCCGGCATTTGTGCAAAAGACAGTGATGCATGTTGCGCCCTTAAAAAGATATCGTTTGTTTCTAGAGCAACCGCTTTGGCCAAGCTTAAATCAGCTTCTTTCACTTCATTCAACAGACGGGTTGTTTCCCTTCTGTAAAAGGCGAGAACCAAGATTAAAATTGACCCTACAAACACAAGGTACAGTATCAGCAGTTGGAAACTTAGGTCCTGTCTATAGCGAATCATCGGAAGTATTATAAGCAGTCTAGAAACAAATTAAATTATCCTAAAGTAGTGTATTTTGCATCTTTTTGTGAGGGATAGGCTCGTTTTTTTAACTTTAAAGCTAAGGCCAATCTAAACGTAATCTAAAATATTCGGGGGTAAAAAGCGCTCTTCCTCCAAAATAACCAGAGTCTCCGTCCGAATGACCCCCTCAATCCGATTCAACTCCCGAATCACCTCGCTCAAGTTGTTGATATTTTTGGCCCAAATCGTCAGCAAGCCGTCTACGTCTCCCAGTGGGTTTTGAAAATGGACAATGCCGGGTAGATCCTTTAATAGGGGGATCACATCATTTACATGGCCGCCAGAATCACGTCGCAAAATAACCACGGCTGTCAGATCAAACCCCAGTGCTTTTGGCTCAAGGATAGGCAAATAGCCTGAAATGATTCCTGTTTGTTCTAATCTTTTGAGTCGGCCGCGAATAGTTGAGGCCGGCTCCTGCAGTTTTTCCGCAATTTCAGAGATTGGAGCGCGGGCATCCTGATACAATACTTCGATTATGCGTTTATCTAAGTCAGACAGCTTGTGAGGTTGAGTCATGGCACAATTAACCCAGAGCGGGTTTTAGGTTTACTCTCTCGCAAATTTAGCAAAAAATTTGGCTGAATTGATTAATATTCTCGACTTGTTTGACAAATCGAACAATATCAGCCAAATTCCCAGCGCAATTTGTGAATAATAACAACACGCTATAAGGATGCAACCTTTGGAAGTTAACGTGGTGTTACACTCACCAGTCTTCCGACATTTCAGCAAGAAACACCATGACAACTGTTAGCCAAGAGTTATTAGAAGAACTAAAAAGAAACGGTGCAGACTATTTTGCGTCAGTGCCCTGTAAACTACTGGGCGAGCTAATTGATCTACTGGATCAGGATCAAACCATCGCCTACACCCCGGTTGCGAAAGAAGAGGAAGGACTTGGTGTGTGCGCAGGGGCCTATTTGGGTGGGAAAACGCCGGTAATGGTGATGCAAAACACCGGATTAGGCACCATCGTGACCAGCCTATTTTCTTTGGGGCTATTTTATAATCTGCCCATTACAATGATCATTAGCCACCGAGGAACACCGGGTGAGAAGATTGGGACACAGGTGCCCATGAGTAACGCCACCAAACCGATTTTAGATGTACTTGGCATTCCATATTTTGCGTTCAGCAACCCGGCCGATGTGCAGAAAGTCGGCCGATTGGTAAGCCATGCTCAAGTAGCGCAAAAGCCGGTAGCCGCACTGCTTGATTTTGATTTCTGGGGGAAAGGAGGAATCAATAATCAGTAATTAACACTTAAGTATTGATCACTGATTATTGGTTGCGCTAATAGGCAACTTCATGAGTTATAGACGATACGAACTTTTAAAAGATATCGCCCCCATTATGGTGGGCAACGCCTTGATTATTGCCAATATCGGGTTTCCGTCTCAAGAACTGTACAACATTCAAGACTCGCCCCAAAATTTTTATATGCTGGGATCAATGGGTCTATCTTCATCAATTGGTCTGGGGTTGGCTCAATCTTTGGCCAGCAAAAATGATCCTCAAACGGTGATTGCCATTGATGGAGATGGCAGTGTGCTGATGAACTTGGGGACGCTAGCCACCATTGGCAATTACGGACCATCTAACTTTATTCTGCTGCTGGTTGACAACGGTGCATACGGCTCCACAGGCGATCAACCCACTCACACGGCCGGAAAAACAGACCTTGCTGGAATGGCACGGGCGGCCGGGATTGAAAGCGTGCATGTCACCCAGGATGATGAGGCCAAAATCGCATTAGAGCAGTGCATGAAAACCCTTGGCCCCCACGTGATCGTGGCCAAAGTAGCCCCCGGTAGCCCCCAGCTCAAACCCATCCCCATGGATCCGGGCTACATTCGTGATCGATTTAGGCAAGTCGTTAGTGGTTAGTGGATGGTGGTTCGTTCTTTCATACTCCACCAGCTACTGTTTACCAACAACTATCAACCAAGCATGAAATTTTTAAAAGAAGGCATCAGCCCAGACATCGAATTTGCAGCCGACAAAAAGGTTCAGGGAACAGTATCTGCCATCATTGATGACATACAACAGCGAGGGGACACAGCGGTTCGAGAGCTATCGCTAAAATTTGATAGATGGGACCCGGCCAACTTTCGCCTTTCGCAGTCACAGTTAGATCAAGCCATAAATTCACTAACTGCCGATGAACGGGATGTGATTGACTTCGCAATGGATCAGGTTCGCATGTTCGCACAAGTGCAGCGCGACTCAATGCAAGATGTTGAGGTCGAGACGATGCCGGGGGTCATTCTTGGACACAAGCACATTCCAGTTAATCGGGCCGGGTGCTACATTCCTGGCGGCCGCTACACACACGTGGCATCTGCCCAAATGAGCATTCTCACCGCAAAGGTCGCCGGAGTAGAAGCGGTCATTGGCTGTACACCCCCAAAGAATGGCAAAATCCCAAACGCAACCGTAGCAGCCATGGCGCTTGCTGGAGCAGATGAAGTGCATGTGATCGGGGGTATTCAGGCCGTAGCCAGAATGGCGTTAGGCACGGAATCTCTTGAAGCAGTTGACATGATTGTGGGGCCGGGCAATGCATACGTGGCCGAAGCCAAACGCCAGCTTTACGGCCGTGTTGGTATAGACCTACAGGCGGGGCCGACTGAGGTGCTCATCGTTGCAGATGATTCGGCCGACGCCGAGATGGTCGCCACGGATCTTCTTGGTCAGGCTGAGCACGGCCCAACCAGCCCGGCGGTTCTCATCACCACCAGCGAGAAGCTGGCCAAGGAGACTGAGATCGAAATAGCACGCCAGCTAGAA
>JBCCSO010000687.1:0-3295 GCA_039199965.1 Chloroflexota bacterium
GGTCTTTTTCTTCCCGGTTCGGGCAAGTTCTGACCAGACAGTGGAACCGGTATTTTCAGAAGATCTGGCCGTGTTCACCAGCGGTATTTTGCCCATCTGGGCGATCCAAGGGTCAGGGGACAAGTCGCCGTACATCGGCCGCACTGAAACCACTTCCGGCATTATTACCGGCATCTTCCCAGAGCTAGACGGTATGTTTCTGCAGTCTCAGGATGATGACCAAAACGTTTCAACGTCAAACGGCATCTTCATCTACCTAGATAACATCAGTGTCCCCAACAGCTTAGAGCGCGGCATGTTGATTAACGTAAACGGCTTGATCACTGAACGCAGCGGTCAAACTGAAGTTCAAGTTAGCGACGAAGAAGATATTACGATCATAAGCACAACCAATCTGCTTGACACCATTGCCCCCAGCCCGCTTTCCCCACCGGCCGAAGAAGGTGCTTTGGCCTATTTCGAAGCCCGTGAAGGCATGCTCGTTTCGCTCGACAGCTATGCTGTGGCCGTGGGTCCAACCAATCGCTTTGGTGAAACCCCTCTTTTCCCCGTTAGCTTGGCAGAATTTTTAGTCTCTGGTGCGCCGCTGCTCTACCGTGGGATGGAACCCCTCAACGACAGCATCATCTTTTTAGACGATGGCTCGTTTGCAGCATACACATCGGGTGATGAGCTGCCGCTTGCTCTTTCAACCGGTGATGTGGTTTCAACCGTTTCTGGTCCACTGGCATTCACCTTTGGCAATTACAAAATTGAACCGGCCGATATCTCTCAGATCACCATCGAGCCATCCACTTATGCTGATCAACAGGTTGAGCAGCGGCCGGAACAGGAAGGAAATCAGGTCTCAATTGCCACCTTTAATGTTGAAAATCTTTTCGATCCATTTGATCCCCATCCATCATCCCCAGACTTGCCATCTCTAGAGGAATATGATGTCAAACTGAGCAAGTTGAGCAGTTCAATCGCCCTGATGGGCTTCCCAGACATCATCGCGGTCCAAGAAGCAGAAAACATCGATGTACTAGAAGATCTTGCAGAGATGATTCTTAGTGAGGCAGATGTCCGATATACGGCCCATCTGCTCGAAGGCACAGACAGTCGCGGCATTGATGTCGGCTATTTAACCCGTGAGTCCGTTGTGGTTGAATCGCTTACCCAGTGGCCCGCACCGGAAGGGGTGACCAGCCGTGATCCACTGATGCTGAAGGGCACCATCCAAACAGACAGCATCAATCAGCCGATTGTTTTGATCAACAATCACTTCACATCGCTGGCAGGTGGTGAAGAAAATACGCTGCCGCGCCGTATTGCTCAAGCGGAGTGGAATGTGGGCTTGGTTGAGCAGGTTCAGGCTGAAAACCCTGAAGCGGCCGTTGTCGTCTTAGGCGACCTCAACTCATTCCGGGGGACTGACCCACTCAACGTGCTAGAGGTACCGCTCAATCACGTTTACGACGGTTTGGAACAGTCTGATTCAGTGCGTTTGCCCTACACCTATATCTTCGAAGGTGTGGCTCAATCCCTTGATCATATCCTCGTGTCAGACAATCTGTTTGAGCGACTGGTAGATGTCTACGCATTGCCGATTAATGCGGAATATCCACTGCAGCCGCTTGGAGACGCTGGGCCATTCCGCTCGTCTGACCACAATCCGCTCATTGCCGTTTTTGAGTTTGATGAGTAAGGTCCACACGCTAGCGAGCAAAGAATTAAGGCCAACTGAAGAAAATAGATGCCCGATTAAATTGCCTGCCGGTTGGCTGTGAGGCGATTTCAACCGATTTTCGGGGTACTTTTTTCTTTCAAATCGCCTAACTGAATAACTTTGTAAACGTGAGCATCAGTTGGCACGATTGCTGGAAAAGTGCGTGTAAAATCACAGTATGGCTAATCGATCTCTTGTCAAAATTCTATCGGCCGACGAGCACTACCAACGGCTTAAAGAAGAAATGGAGATTGCCCAAGAAGAGCTGCGCAAGGTTGAAGCGATTCTGGGAGAAGAGCAGGCGGCCGTCAATGCATTCCGCATGCACTGCCGCCTGAGACTTGGTCCGTGGGTCGATCAAATTATTGATCTTTACATGGAAAAGCAGCGGATCATCATCAACCGCGAGATGCGTCAGCAGGCAAAGGAATTAGGTTCTGAATTTGATGAGGAAGCGTGGCTCGAAGACAAAGGGATTGATTTAGACGATGAGCTACCGCTTGAAGGGCTCATGGAGGAAGCCAACCTTCCATTTGATGTCACAACCAGTGATGAAAAGATGGCGCGTAAAATTTATCGTGATCTAGCGCGCAAACATCACCCTGATTTGGCAGAGGGTGCGCTCCAGAAGAGCTACGCCACTTCGATGATGGCAGCCGTCAACGAAGCCTATGCCCGCAAGGATACCCAAGCCCTGCTCGACTTAGCGGGAGAAATGGACCCGAAAACGGCCGAAGAATTTAGCAAATCCACTAGCAAACTGTCAGCCAAAGCCCGCAAGCTGCAGCAGCAGTTGCGTCGCTGCAAACAGCGTAAACGGCGGGTAGCGCTGCAGCTCAAAGCTTTACGGGAAGAAACAACGGCCAAATTGTGGCGGCGAGCTCAGTCAATTGACAAAGGCGAGGGTGAAAACTGGTGGGATGAGGTAGCTCAATCGCTGCAAAAGCAAATTGAGGGATACCAAAAAGAGATCGGCCAGCTAAAGGGCCATCTAAGCTAGCTTGAAAATTGATCAGGTGATACGATGATAAAATGATTGCTTGCTCTTTATCATCTCCACCATCCAACAGCTTTTCCCAAATGATAAAAAAAATCTGTTTGTTCTCTTTGAGCGCTGCCCTACTCATTTTCGGATCTGCCTGCGGGTTTCTACCAAGCAACCTAGACAATGATCCTACCCAAATTGGCCAAATACCAACCCCAGCCAGCGAAGCCTTGGCTCAACCCACATTTACTCCGGTGATCGTTCCTACTGAAACACCGACAGAACCACCCCCAACGGCTACAGCTACGCTTGATCCTAATTTGCCAGACTGGACGATCTTGATCTACATTGCGGCTGACAACAGCTTGGATGAAGCGGCGATTTTCAACCTAAACCAGATGGAAGCGGCCGATTTTGGTGATGATATTCAAGTTATCGTTCAGTTGGACAGGGCGGCCGACAAGCCGTGGAGTGATACCCGTCGCTATCGTATTTTTCCTGATGATAACCCAATCACAGTTACATCAGAGCCCCTAACAGAGATTGGGGAGCTCAACATGGGTGATCCGTCTGTTCTAGCAGATTTTATCCAGTGGGGATTA
>JBCCSO010000688.1:0-3292 GCA_039199965.1 Chloroflexota bacterium
ACATCCTGCCCGACCAATGGCACCATCTGGCAAATTTCACGAGCGGTGTAAAGGTTTTGCGCATCAATTTCTAGATTGTTTGTGGTGATGAAATAGTTGGGGCACAGGTGAATCTCTTGGTGGGCTGCTAGTTTGACCACGCTAATGGTGAGTAGCCTAGCTAGCCACAAGCGATCTGGCTCTGTGATAACAAATAGATCGATATCCGCAAACTTGTCTGGGTTGTTGACGGCCAATGATCCTGTGACTGCCACCATGCGCACAAACGGCAGTCGGCCGATCATATGACCGTAGCGTTTGGCTAAAGGCCAGAGTCGTTTTGCTCTTTCTTCGCGTTTTGCTCGAACCGCAAATTGGTATTCGTTGTCTCGTAGAGCTATCCAATCTGAGCTCCCCTGTTTGATCAGAGTCTTGGCCGAAACTAGTCTCTCGACTTCGTTGTCTAACTCTGCCGCCGTTAGCTTTAACCCAATCAAATACTGATGGAGCTCTCCAACTGAAAGAGGCTGATCAAAGATCTGAGCATAGCGAATGGTCTGGATAATAGCATCGGCCGGACTTAACCCCAAAACTGGCAATTTTGGTTGAATTAAAACTTCGTTCATGATCTTTAGGACTTTCACTCTCTTTTCGAGAGCCAAAAGAACGGTGTTTGCTGGTTGAAAAGTGGACTGGAACCCAGCATTTTCTGAATTTTTGTTAAATGGCGATCACTGTTCGCCTAATAGTCCATCAAATCAGTCTACGTAAAAAATTTTCAAACTGGATTCAAACCTGTACAATTTGCAGGCGGCCGGAGTAAAGCCGTACCAAAGATGAAAAGAAGTGAAACACCACATCAGGAAGATTATCTGCTGTTGCAGCGTATTGTGGCCCAAGACGAGGCTGCTCTGCGGCAGTTGATGGACCGCTATAAAAATCGCTTGATGGGTGTGGCTTTCAAAGTTTTGTACTCTCGCGAATTGGCAGAAGAAGTCGTCATGGATGTCTTTGTGCGGGTTTGGGAGCGTGGCAGCACGTTTAAGCCTGATCGGGGCAATGTGCGGGGATGGCTGATGCAGATGACCCGCAACCGTTCGATAGACTATCTGCGCAAAGTCGGCCGTCGTGTAGACGATGAGGCGGTAGGCTGGACCGATGTACATGACAATGTCATTCCTGCTAGCGGAGATGATCCTGAAAAATCTGCACAGCACGGATATTTGGCAAAGGAAGTCAGAGCTGCGCTAGCTGAATTATCTGAAGAGCAACAGCGGGTGTTGAGTTTGGCGTACTTTGGCGGTATGAGTAATAGTGAAATTGCGGCCGAGACCGGCATTCCCTTAGGGACTGTTAAAACAAGAATCCGGCGCGGTATGCTCAAACTAAAAGAAAGTTTGGGTACTTTGGTCACCTAAATGAATCTGGGCAGGTTTGCAAAGCGTATTGTTTTGTAAATCAGTTTACTTTTTGAATTGAGAATAAAAACCCTGTAACGTAAATAAGTCTCACTTTTGTTTTCTGGGATTTATATGATCTGTGGGATTAAAGATTAATCATCCTACCAATCTCAAAAATCCCAGATAAAGGTATATAAAAAACTCTTGTTACAGAGTAATAAATCCTCTGTAACATTTAAAGCTTAAAACCTCTTTGACTGCGAGATCGCAGTTCTAAACCACCGTTGTTACAAAGTGGCAAAAAAGAATTAGCTTTATTAACGTAAAAAATGGACGAAAAAGACGAAATCCAAGATCTCATACCGGCTTACGCGTTGGGAATTTTGGATGCAGAAGAAGCGGCCGCAGTTGAAGCCCTTCTTGCCGAATCGCATACCGCACGCCAAGAGCTAGCCCAGTATCAGCAGGTGTCTGATGCTTTGGGGATGGCTGTTGAGCCTGTTGAAACTTCGGCCGATTTCGAAGATCGTTTATTTGCGCGCATCAAGCCTGCGGCAAAACCAGCCGCTCAGCCAGTTCGTGAAGCCCATAAAATCGAGCCTGCGCCACAGCCTTCGTTTTTAGATCGTATCCGCGCTATTTTTGAGCCTCCGGTCGTGGGGTTTGCGGCAGGTCTAGCCGCCCTTGTGTTCATACTATCAACCGGATTCCTCTTTTCACAAAACCGGGAGATGAGCAGTCAGTTGGCTAGTGCACAAACCAATCTGCCGACCATTCAACTAGGGACGGTTGATGTGGCATCCTCCGCACTGGGGCTAATGATCCTCAGCGAAAATGGGGCTAACGGTACCATTGTGGTCGATAACCTAGATGTTCCGAGCGATGGCAGCTTTTATAAGTTGTGGATGATCAAAGATGGAATGATTGATGCCGGACCGTCTTTAGAGCTAAACCCACGCGGGTACAGTGCCAGCTGGATTCGCACACAAACGCCGCTTGACAGCTACGATCGCTTTGAGGTGACGCTTGAACCGACCGGAAGCGATTCTGGCGAGCCGTTAGGTGATCCAGTGCTGGTTTGGTCGGCCGATGGCTCATAACCGTCCGGCCATTGTTATAGCAGCCTACAATCGCCCACATTCACTCAAACGCCTGCTCAATTCAATTGCGAAAGCCATCTACCCAAAAGAAGGGAGGATTCCTATAGTCATTTCGGTTGACGGCGGGGGAGAGCGAAATGAGCGAGTCCTTAAAATAACCAAAGAGTTTGTGTGGCCGCACGGACCAAAAGAAATCATCACTCATCAAACGAACCTAGGACTGATTGAGCACATATTTTCCTGCGGTGACTTGACCCAAACCTTTGGCCGGATCATTCTGCTTGAGGACGATTTATTTGTTGGGAGGACTTTCTATTCCTACAGCCAGCAGGCGCTGGATTTTTTTTGCTATGACCCAGAGATTGCGGGCATTTCCCTGAGCGCACTTTGGTTTCACGGTTTTACACAACTCCCGTTTACTCCGTATCCTGATGAGGGAGACAATTTTTTTATGCAGGTGGCATGGTATCAGGGGCAAGCTTACACAGCCGCTCAGTGGCAGCGTTTTAGAGATTGGCTGGCTCAGGATCACGGAGATTTACTAAAAGATGGGGCAATGCACCCTATGTTTAGACAGTTTCCAAAGACTGAGTGGTTTCCGCTGAAAACCCGCTATCTGGTTGAGAGCGGCCGGTTCTATACTTTCCCGCGTGAGTCACAGGCTGTTAATTTTGGCGATACTGGAACCCACTTTGTGCAGCCAACCTCTTTTTTTCAGGTGCCCGTTCAAGAGCAAAAAACGAGCTGGCATTTCCAAACGCTTAATGAATCAACTGCGGTGTATGACTCGTGGCAAGAGATGCTGCCAAGCAG
>JBCCSO010000689.1:0-3289 GCA_039199965.1 Chloroflexota bacterium
GCGCGAATCTCACGAGCATAATCAGCCAATCTTGGCAACCATGCATTCCGATCAAATGTGGGAGACATTTGAAAGCCACCATCGCTCCACTGGTCAAAAATCCAGTAGTTGACCCATTCAAACGCCACGTAATTCAGCATGAGCGTGGTGATAATTTCGTTGACGTTGTATTGTGCTTTCAAAAATCCGGGAATGAAACCGTAGATCGCGCCGCCTAATGTCCCCATTATTAGCATCAGAGTCAGCACAATCCAACGTGGGGTTTCCGGCCCGGTGATCGGCCACAGTACCACAAAGCTGGCAAACCATGCCCCGATAAAAAGCTGGCCCTCCGCCCCGATATTCCACATCTTCATTTTGAAGGCGACCGTACAAGCCAAGCCGGTAAAAATGAGTGGGGTGGCTTTGACCAGTGTGTCAGAAAAGGCGGGCCAGCTACCAAAGGTGTTGCGAATAAAAAAGGCAAATACGCGCAGCGGTTCACCGCCAATGATTTTAAAGATGATGCCGCCCACGATGAACGCCAGTACAACGGATGCAACCGAAATGGCGGCCGGTGCCCAGCGGGGCAAATCATCTACTCGTTTTTCAAATTCGATTCTCATAGCTTGTCAGCAAATCGGCTAATCAGCAGGTCAGCTCATTAGCCGGTTACTTTTTCCCCCGTCATCATTAGCCCAATTTCTTCGATATCCGCTGTTTCAACATCATCAATGACCCCCATGATTTGTCCATCATGAATGACCGCCAAACGGTCGCTGAGCGCCAGAAGCTCTTCAAGTTCTTCTGAGATGAGCAGAATGGCTGTTCCTTCAGAGCGCTGCTCGAGCAGCAGCTTTTGAATCGCTTCGATGGCTCCCACATCTAACCCGCGGGTGGGCTGTACAGCCACCATCAAACGTGGTTTTGTCGTGATTTCGCGAGCGAGAATTACTTTTTGCAAGTTGCCGCCGCTTAGCTTGCGGGCCATTGTTGCAACGTTGGGGGCCAAAATGTCATATTTGTCTTTTAGACCAGACGCCCGTTCTTCGGCCGTCAAAAAGTTGATCTTCCAGCCCTCACCAATCGGGTCAGAGCGGTAATCTTTTAGGATGGTGTTTTCCGTAATGGATAGGTTTGGCGAGCTGCCAACTTTGTTCCGGTCCTCTGGGATGTGCGCTACACCCTGCTCAATCGCCTTAATTGGAGGCTGATTGGCCATTTCATCACCGTTGACCAGAATCGAGCCCTCACACTGGCGCAGCCCGGTAATCACCTCAGCTAGCTCGCTCTGCCCGTTGCCGCTGACCCCTGCAATCCCTAAGATTTCACCCGCCCGAACGCTTAGGGATATGTTTTTAAGCGATGGCACCCCGCGTTTGTTGAGGGCTGACACATTTTTGACATCTAAAACGACATCACCCGGCTGACTGGTCTCTTTTGAGATGCGAAAGACAACGTCCCGGCCGACCATGAGCTGGGCCAGCTTTTTGCGATCCATGTCAAGCATGTCGATCCCTTCGGCCGTGACCGTCCCCTTGCGCAACACCGTCACCCGATCTGCAATGGATTCAACCTCGTTCAGCTTGTGGCTAATAAAAATGATTGATTTGCCGCGCTGGGTCATCGCTCGCAAGGTAGACATTAATCCTTCAATCTCTTGCGGGGCAAGCACGGCCGTGGGCTCATCCATGATCAAAATGTTGGCACCTCGATAGAGCATTTTTAGAATTTCAACCCGCTGCTGCTCACCCACAGACAGTTGCCAAATGTAGGCCTCTGGGTCAATCTGAAGATTAAACTGCTCTGCTAAATCACGAACCTCTTGCTCGTATCTGCTCATGTTCATGAAGAAGCTGATATTGTCCAGCCCCAGCAAAATATTTTCAGTGACTGTTTGGGTGGGCACAAGCATGAAGTGCTGGTGCACCATGCCGATTCCGGCCTTTATTGCATCTTTCGGGGAGCTGAAATTTTGTAGAGCCCCATCAATCCAGATTTCGCCGCTGTTCGGCCGATTGATGCCCGCCAAGGCGTTCATGAGGGTGCTTTTGCCAGCTCCGTTCTCCCCCAAAAGCGCATGGATTTCCCCTTTGCCCAACGTAAAGTTGACGTTGTCGTTGGCCAACACACCGGGAAACTTGATCGTAATGTCCCGCATGTCTACGGCTAACGGCGCGGCCGACGAATGGTTTGATTCCTCTTTTTTCATCTTCTTCTTTTCAATAGAGAGGTTAGAAGTTAGAGGCTAGATGCTAGTAACCACTCTCTAACACCTAATCTCTACTCTCTAACCTCACGCTGTGCCAAACGTCAGCCCCAAGCGCTTTAAGTATTTGCGATATGCGATAGCGGTTCTGTCGCTGCGCAGGTGCAGTTCTTCTTGAAGATCGAGGGGGAGCAATTCTGGCCGCTGGGATTCTACCACGGGGATGTCCTCCCCTGTAACCTTGTTCTGGAAGTCGATTATCTCTTCTGCGGGGGTCTCAAATCCGTAATTCATTGACATAAGCACCCAGCCTTTTGAATGGCGTTCGTCAATCGGACAAACCGCGTACATGGCTGCAAAGCTGGGCCCTTTGGTTTTTATAAAGTATGCCACCATCGGCCGGAACACTTTGTAAGTGTAGGTGACTGTTGATCCGACCCCGGTGCCGTCAGGATTAGGTTGCCAGATCTCAATACCCGCTGCGGTTACCCCATTTTCATCGATGATGGCGTGGTATGGTCCAATTTCTGGATGTGCTCTGTCACCCAGCGATCCTTCGTGTACAAACGGGAAGTGGGCAACATCTAAAAAGTTTTCTATGGCTCGCGGACCGGCCGCATGAAACTTGAACGGGCCAGATGGAATATTACGGTAGCTGTCATCTTCCCATTCAGGAAAGGTTGGAATATCGTGCTCAGGGTTCCCCTGTGTAACCCAAATCAGCCCGTACTTGATTTGATGTTTGTAAACCTTTGCACTGGCTTTGCGCGGCGGCTTCTTATCCGGATGGGCCGGGATTTTCATGCACTGTCCGTCTTCTGCGTATTCCCAACCGTGATATGGGCACACGAGGCAGCCGTCTTTTAGCCATCCCATTGAAAGTTTGGTGCCGCGATGGATGCACAGGTCTTTCCAGACCATAATTCGGCCGTCTTGCTCCCATACCACCAAGTCCTCCCCGAGCAAGCGAACTGGCAGTGGATTTTGAGTTTCAAGATCGGTGACTTCCGCAACAGCGTGCCAGTCGTTTGTTAATACGGGATCGTGCATAGTGAGTGAGCAGTAAGAAGTAGGAAGCGTGAAGTTAAAAGTCGCCAGCAA
>JBCCSO010000690.1:0-3289 GCA_039199965.1 Chloroflexota bacterium
AGATACATACCGGCCAGAATCCCGATCGAAGCAGCGATAATTGCTTCAATCACCCAAGAGGGGACAGGTGGCTCGAAGCCAAAAGCGACGGCCGCCAGCGTAATGGTATGAGCGACCGTGAAGGTTGTAATTAAAAATAGGAGCGAGCGAAGCTGGGCAGTCACGAGCACAAGGGCCAACACAAACAGGATATGATCGTAACCTGTTAAAACATGCTCAATACCCACGAGCCATAAACCATTGTTTGTCTCAACTGGCGGCCCTTCACCACGTAAACGTAGAATCGACCCAGCCGAAGTCATCTCCCCTTCAAGGACAGTATTCGTTGTGCTGTCTTTCATTAGGTAGCTTATTTGATCATCGGCCGAATTAAACAAGCCATATTCAATATCCACCACCTCAGGGACTTCGGGCCAGACCACCCGCAAGGTCACTTGCAAAAAGTTGGCCGCAATTTCATCACCAACCCACATACCAACTTCGTCAGGCACAACGATATCGGTATGAAGAACAACGGCCGCTGCATCCATCTCGTTTCGCAAGATCACCTGTTCTTTGATCAGTGTTTCAATATCTAACCGATGGCTCTCTAATTCACTATTCGTGAGCAAACCATCTTGATTTGAATCTGCAAATGAAAATGTGCTGGCGTACGGCGCAAATGTCACGGTTGCCTTAACATCGTCTAGCAAAACACTTAGCTGTCCGGCCTCAAGGCCGTGCGCCGATGCGGTGTTGATCTGAATAAAACCGATCCATCCAAGGCACAGTGTGAGAAATAAAATCCAGTAGCGTTGCATATTGATATCGTCCTGTTGAATGTGGATAGTGGATAGTTGAGAATTAATGACTATCCACTACCCTACCCATTAACCACTACTGTTGAGGGGGAGGCCCGCCCAAAGCATTTTGCAATTCTTCAACAGAGATACCCAAAGCGGCCGACGCTGCTTCAAAATCTGGGGGAGGTCCACCGATGGCCTCGCGCAAAGCATCCTCAGAGACGCCTAAGGCCTCAGCAGCCGCAGCCAAGTCAGGTGGTCCACCTTGACCCCCACCTTGCTGCCGTCCACCGCGGCCGCCTTCACCTTCGCCGCCACCCTGTGGAGGACCACCTTGGCCGCCACCTTGACCGCCGCCAGACGTTTCACCCATCAGGCATCTTGAAATGTATGGGTAGTCATCTGTTATTAGATAGATGTACTCTCCATTAACAGTTGTACCGTTACATTCATCTAGATCACCGTAACTTAAATCAAAATCCCAGTCAGCGTCTAAAGAGCCATCTTTGACTGAACCAAAGCTGATCGTAGCGCCACCACTAGGGGCAGGTGAAGTGTATGTGCAGTTCGTCCCAACCCGTTCTCCTGTGCCAAGTCGATAGCTGGATGAGTATGCACCGCTCTTTGAGTAGTACATTTTGTGGCCATCGGCCGCAAATGCCACGTGCACCAAATCTTGATCCGTATCAAATGCTTCAACCAACAGCTGAGAAACCCCGTGATAGTGGTATTCACCGGTCGGTTGAACATGGGCATTGTTAAAATCTAGCCCTAAATCAGTTACATCTTGGATCGCTTCAATACTGTAAACTTCACCGGTTTCACACGTAGCACGTTCGGCCGTATTTGGCTCAAACTTAACTCCATTAATTGCAACGCCCGGGGTACGCGCAAAGGTTGCAGTTCCAGTAAAAGTTGGCTCAGTAGGGAACGTCCATGAGCTATCTTGCTCTGAAATCTCGTTGGGGTTACCTGGATTTGGAAACTCACCTGTTTCATGATTTGGGAGCGAATTTGATTCAATTGTGCGCGTCTTGGCAGCATCATCAACTGTCACATTCACTTGTGTGCCAAACCCGGTATCACTAATGGTGTATGAGCCCAAATAGTTTGAAGCCAATGGGTTAGCCGCTGTATCGGCCGTAGTTTCTTCAGGTTCGGCAGCCTCTTCTTCAATCACAGCCTCCTCAGCGGCTTCGCTTACCTCTACTTCAGGCTCTGGCAAACCTTCTGCTTCTGTAGCAACAGTTGGCAAGGGAGCCTCTGACTCAGTTTGTGGCGGCGGTGGAGGTGGATTGCCCCCTTCACCATTTGGTCCGGGTCCAGCACAAGCCATCAAAAAGATGGGGATAAGTAATAGTAAGTGTCTTATTTTCATAATGTTTCCTTCTGATCGAAAAATGATTTAAATTGCTTGATCAAGAGACAAAAATCGTTTGAATCAATTTGATCAGCCCAAGCGTAAACTTTTACGGCCGCTTAGCCTATATGCTGAAGGGTATGTTTTTTATGTGGCGCATATGCCAAATGGCATAGATAGATATGTCAAATGATTGTGTCGTTCGGCATGTAGTAGCTTTGCAGGCTTCCTGATATGCTTTCTGGCATGACAGCACGGTATCAACGGATCGCAATTACCTTATACATCAGTGTGGTCGTGGCGATCATCCTCTATATTTTTATTAATCGGCTCAATTTAGCCCCGCCATCACAACCTTTACGGCCGCGGCCGGAGCGGCCTATTCCACTTTGGGTCCCGATTTTGGGCAATGGAACCATCAGCATCATTCTGATTCTCCTAGAGCGCCAGCTTACCAATCGGTCCCTCCCCAATCTGCCCCGTATTGAGGCCGCCATCCATTTAGGATTGCGCTTAGTTTTAGTAACAGCAATGATTTTTCTAGGTCGGGCTCCCTTTGCTGTCTACATGCTTTATCCGGTTTTACTGTTCACTTTTTTTACATTTGGGAACAAAGTTGCTTATGTTTTTGCAGCCGTCTCAAGCTTAATCGTAGCCGTATTTGTTGTACGCCTATCCCCCGGACCGTTCTTTGCATCACCAGACATCAACAACCTGCTCGTTTATCTTTTGGGTCTACTGATGGTCATTCTCATGGCAAATGTGCTGCTGCAAGAGCGAGAGACCAATCAGCAGTTACAAGAAGCAAATGACAATCTGGGAGAGTCGCACGCCCAACTTCAAGAATATTCAACTCAGGTGGCAACCTTAGCCGCCACTGACGAACGCAATCGGCTGGCCAGAGACATCCATGACAGTTTGGGGCACCATCTGATGGCGTCTAGCATCCAGCTGGAAAAAGCGGCTCTATTCCTAGACCGAGACATCAGCAAGACGGCCACTGCCCTTGACCATGCGCAGCGCACCGTTCGAGAAGCGCTCAGTGAGGTGCGCGATTCTGTCAAAGCACTGAGAGAGCAAAAGGATCAATTTGACCTGGTCCCAGAGCTAAACGATCTGATCAAACGGATGAGCCACCATGATTTAA
>JBCCSO010000691.1:0-3288 GCA_039199965.1 Chloroflexota bacterium
ATCACGTTTGAGCATGAATCAAAACCGGACTATGTAAAACTTCAGGCTGACTTTGATGAGCAGGCGAAAATCATTGCAGATTCTGGGGCTGACTTTTTCATGCTTGAGATGATGAACCATATCGAGCGCACCCAAATTTGCTATGATGCGGCCGCAAAAACCGGATTGCCGGTGATTGTGGGGTTTAACGTATGGGAAAATCATGAGGGAGAAATTCAGTTGGGAATGCATCATTACCCACCCGGCCGACCTA
The DNA here is from genome assembly GCA_039199965.1 of Chloroflexota bacterium. GTDB lineage: Bacteria > Chloroflexota > Anaerolineae > Promineifilales > Promineifilaceae > WTJY01. The sequence goes on from JBCCSO010000691.1 coordinate 254, forward strand.
CGCTGGCGGAGGGGATTCAAGCACTGCCTGATGATGTGCCGATGATCACCGTTATGCATTCGCTCACAACAGACATTCCGGCCGCGCTGGACGTCATCCATGCAAATTATGACGGGCCCAGCGGCGTGTATGCCCACTGGGGCAAGTTTGTCATGCCCAGCTGGCAGTTTGATGGAATGATTTCGGCTCAGGCGTATGCAGATGAAGCAGAGAAGTGGGCGGCGGCCGGAACACAATTGATCGGTGGGTGCTGCGGAATCAGTCCTGTACATATTCAAGAGCTGACCAAGCGGTTTAGGTAGGGGAGATTTAACTGTAACGCAGCGCGCTGCGCTTAAAATGAGTCTAGCACGCTAGACCCCTACGCGGGCAGAACAGATTTTAACAACCGCAGAACATTTTCCCCCGTAATTTTGCTGACGGTTGATTCAGACATCCCTCGTTCAAGCATAATGTGGGTCAGCACCGGTAGCTCGCTAATATCGAAGGACGGTAGGATGCCACCGTCAAAATCTGAGCCGAAGCAAACATGGTCTTCACCCAAAACCTCAATGGCGTACTGGATACCATCCACGACATCTGCGGCCGAATTTCCTTTTACCACCTGATCCCAGAAACCGATGCCGATTACCCCGCCCCGCTTGGCAATTTCAATGGCCAACTCATCAACGATGGTCCGGTTGTTATCTACCCAACTGCGCAGCCCAGTGTGGGATACAAGCAGCGGCTTGTCTGACGTTAGGTTGAGAACATCCTCAACGCCAGCGGCCGACAAATGGGCTAAATCAAGGGCCATCCCCAGTTCAACACAGTGCTGGGTTAACTCGCGGCCGACCGGTGTAAGCCCGGCGCGTGAGGCACCGTGTTTTGAATAGGCATACCGGTTGTCGATAAAGTGGCTGTAGCCCGCCACTCGATAACCGGCATCAAACAATCGGTAAACATTTTCAACTTTGTCTCCAACCGCCTGTGCCCCTTCAAAGCCTAAGAGTGCTCCTAATGACTCACCGTGTGTGGCGCGTTCTAGGTCCGTCTGATTGCGCACAACGTGCATCCGGCCGTGACTTTGCCCCGCCAGACTGTGCAGCCGCTTTGACTGGTGGATGGCCCGCTGGAACGAAGTCATGAATGTTTGGGGAGAGAAGCGAGAGCCGTATGCGATGCTTAAAACGTCTGGTAGGTTGTCGTTTGTGCCCGATTCATGAAAGCCTAGAGGGATCTTGGTTGCGGCTGCAAATACGAGCAGATTGACTCCAGCATCTTGAGCGCGAGGTAGATCGATATGCCCAATGGTTGAACGCTGTAGGAAATTTCGTTCAAACAAAAGGGTGTCGTTGTGGACATCTGCAATGAAATGCTTGGCGTGAAACGCATTGGCCTCTGGACTTGGTGTTGGCAGGGGCTTTGATCGATCAATGCGGTTGATGAGGCGTTCAATTTGCCATCCGATTAATCTGATCACAATGACGGCCGCTGCTAATATTTTCAGGATGCGTTTCATGAGGCAATCATAATGGTGGAAGTTATGTTTTCCATCAGCGATGGCATGAAAAAACCTAGACTTTTAGTTGATTAAGCTGACCGGTCCTTCAAAAAAATCTCTCAAATCTTTCAAATTGTGGTGTTTAACTTATTCGTACTTCTTTCCAGCATAAAATAGCAGTGCAGTTTTTTTGAATGGATTGTCAGTTTGAGATTCCCCAAGCTCTGAGTCCTCTGCCCACGCTATTGATCTTTCTAAAAAGTCCTCAATTGAATGGCTCTCCCACTCATTTTCCAAATTTTCTCTGTTGACTTTTAAAGCCTTTAAAAATCGAAGTAAAGTTAATTCGTCTTTGACTTGCTCTAGTAAGTTTTCCAAATTCATTAGATTAAATATCTTATGGAGAAAGTAGCTGATAAGCCATGATCTTACAGGCGATGATAGCATCAAGCAGCTTTTTCTCACTCCGCATCGCACTCGAAGGCCTATTCTGAAGTAACGTGTTCAATTGTGTTAACAATGATCTCAACATTACAAGCATATAGGTCAGCACCACTAAATGGATTTAATTCCATGAGCCACAGTCGGCCGTCAGACTCAGCAATGTCTAAAACATAAAGGGGATCAGGCGGCTCAAGTGTTTCGGCGATTGCTTGAGCCATCTCCCAAGCAGCGCCAGAGGTTAATTCTACCGTGCCGCTGCGGCCGTCCGCCACGTATCCGCTGCCCGTGATGACCTGCTGATCATGCACCACAAAGCGCCACTCTTGCCCCACTTGCCTAGTGGGCGTCAAAATAATCGGCAGGTCTAACTCATCATAATAGAAGCCGTGATCTAACGCTCTTAGACTGACATTTTCTCGTGAAATGACCCGGCCGGAGAATGGCTTGAGCGGGCTGTCCGGCCGGACAAATAGCTCAGAGGCATCTTTGAAAAAATCATCGGGTCGGGCAACAAATTTTTGCACAGTTGTAGTTTGCCAGCTCTGATGAATGAGATGTGATGCAACTAAAGAATAGTAATTTGAACAAGTAAATCGTTCTAAGTTGCAGAAAGCCCCCGGTGTCCACGGGCTGCTCTGGGCGATGTCATGTGCCACGCCTAGACTACCGTGAAAGATGACAAACTGATCTGCAAAATTAGGCCAGCGATATGGCCAATCATCATTCCAAATGCTGACCGCGTGGCCACGATCTTCAGCCGCTTTTTGCAATTTCTGATGTAAATCAGGTAGGACCTGTGATTCTAAAATCCAGCGAATGTTCATAAGTGGGTCATGATATGTTTTCAAAAGACCAGACTGGTTTTCTAGCTTAATTGCTAGATGGAAGTGACCTAATCCAGTCTGGTCTAAAGTCAGCTACTTTCTGTGATCTACTGTACTCGTTTCGATTGATTACTCTGTAACAAAAGTATTTTTAATATGCCTTTATCTGGGATTTTTGAGATTGGTGGGATGATTTATCTTTAATCCTACAGATCATATAAATCCCAGAAAATAAAAGTGAAACTTATTTACGTTACAGAGTGTTGAGTACATTGTCCCAGAAG
>JBCCSO010000692.1:0-3287 GCA_039199965.1 Chloroflexota bacterium
CAAACCACAGATAATCCACCAAAAATCTTTCTCGCCTCTGCGCCTTCACGCCGCTAAAACCCTGACGCCCCCCACCGCCTGCCCATCCCAAAAACACAGCATCAACAAAAAGCAAAATAGGGAGCGCCAACATCACCCGTGCGGCCGTGTAGGTATAAAAGCTGAGCCCGATCCACAGAGCAGACTGCATCGGACGGCCGCGCATCCAAGCATAGTGGGCCAGCAGCAGCAGCACCGGCAGTGAAATCGCCCTCAGCCCAATGCGGCTAAAGATGATCGGCCACCAGCCAATCGCTAGCCCCAGCGCCGTCAGCAGTGCGGCCGTGCGTGACCCCGTCAATCGCTTGGCCCACGGGATAGAGAGTGCTGTCAGTAGCATTCCCAAAATGATGGAAGGATAGCGAATAGCTAGCGCATTATCCCCCAACAGAATTTGGAACGGGACTCCAAAGTAGTGATAAAGCGGCTCATGGCCGAATCCCTCACGAAAAAACAGGGCATGCTGACCGTTACGAATAAACTCCACAATGTCAGCGTTCAGCACCTCATCTCTGACCAATCCAGGTGGAACGTCCTGAAACCCGATCAGCCGCAAAACCACCGCAAAGAACAGGATTGCGAGCGCGGCCGCGTTATATTTCTGTTTGGTCCAAATCCCCTTCATTCCCGGCCGATTATATGCCAAACCTGTTTCGATTGACGATTTGAGATTTGAGATTTACGATTAGGGGTCTCAAACGGCAAAATCTCAAAACTATCCACCATCAACTTTTAACGAATCATGACCAATCAAACTCTATTTTCTCCATTCAAATCTGAAAAACTAGATCTTTCAAACCGTATTGTGATGGCGCCTATGACCCGCCAGTATTCTCCGGGAAATGTGCCAAATGAAATGAATATCGCCTACTACGCTCGTCGGGCTGAGCATGGTGTGGGGCTAATCATCACAGAGGGTACTTGTGTGGGACACAAGGGCTCTAACGGCTATCAAAATGTGCCATTTTTCTATGGAGAGAAGTCTTTAGAAGGCTGGAAACAGGTGGCTGAAGCGGTCCACGCGTTTGGGGGCAAGATTGTCCCCCAGCTTTGGCACGTGGGCGCGATCCGGAAAGAAGGCCAAGAGCCAGACCCTAGCGTGCCAGGATACAGTCCGTCCGGCCTAATCAAGCCCGGCCGGGAGCGCGGTGTGGCCATGACGGAGCAAGACTGCGCAGATGTGATCGAAGCGTTTGCGCAAGCGGCCGAAGATGCTCAGCGCATTGGCTTTGACGGGGCTGAAGTGCACGGAGCGCACGGCTACTTGGTCGACCAATTTTTCTGGGAAGGGACCAACCAACGCACCGATCAGTATGGGGGTGATTTGGTAAGCCGGACCCGCTTGGCAGTAGAAATCATCAAGGCCATTCGCGCACGGGTTGGCGAAGATTTCCCCATCATCCTGCGTTATTCGCAGTGGAAACAGCAAGATTACAGCGCCAAGCTGGCACAAGACTCAGCAGAGCTAGAGCAGTTCTTGGCTCCACTGGTTGACGCCGGAGTTGATATTTTCCACGCCAGCACCCGCCGCTTTTGGGAACCAGAATTTGAGGGCTCTGATCTTAATTTGGCCGGATGGACGCAAAAAATTACGGGTAAACCAACGATTACAGTTGGCAGTGTTGGGCTCAACTCAGGCTTCATCGATGAAGACAAACGTGACATGGTTGATGCGTCTGGTAGTGATGCGGGCAACCTTGAGAATCTGTACGCGCGTTTGGATGCGAATGAGTTTGATTTGGTCGCTGTCGGCCGGGCGATACTGCAGGATCCGGAGTGGGCGATCAAGGTGCGTGACGGCCGGTATGATGAACTCGGTGATTACTCGAAAAAGTCTTTGATGAAGCTCTACTAGTCGTCATGAAACTCAAGAACTTGCTCAAACCGTCTCTAACTGACCCAATGAGCTTGCAAGAGGTGGTTGCCAAATTGCAGGCTCAAGAAGACATAGACGCCATTTTATTTGCAGGTTCAACGGGTAAGGAAACGCTTAAATCCTACAGCGATTACGACCTGCTCATCATTTTGAACGAGATGGCTTCACCGCCATCTCTTCTCATCACTACGATTGATGGGATCTTGAGTGAGCTTTACTTCTTACAAGCATCGGCCGCGGATGACATACTTCAGCATCCAAGAAAAGTTGAGGCAAACACGCTGCACGGGGCCTTTGTCTCGATGATTGCTAGGGGTAAGATCGCCTATGATGCGTCAGGTAGACTAAAGCGCTTGCGCACGGCCGCGCCTCAAACCCAGATTGACCAAGTTTTAGATCATCAAATATATTCAGCTTGGTATTCAGTCACGTACAATCACGCTCAAAACCTGCGGTATTATCATTCGGAAGATCAGCTTTATTTGACAGCCCTGCAATGTCGCCTGCTCTACTGCATATCAAACTGCCTGTCTGCCTATTTCACCCTGCGGGGCCTGCCGTGGCGCGGAGAGAAAGATGCCATTCGGTATTTGCAGCAGAATGATCCAGCTTATCTTGAACTGTTTCAAATGACTGTTTCGGCCGGGCCGGTTGAAAAGCAGTTCCCGATCTATGAAAAGCTGGTTGAGCAAACGCTTGTTGACGGATGGCCGAAGTGGCCCAGCCAATATACTGTGCTGCAGCCGCATTATGATCTATCAGAGGAAAAAATTGCAGCAATGCACAGAGTTTGGAATCGGTGGGTGGCTTAGGGCTGATTAAGATTAGGACTTTCTCTCGACACGTGTGTAGTAATTGCTAGAACGCACTTCGACAGGCTCAGTGCTCCTTACAAGCGAAAGTCCTAAGGATGAATTATAACCTCAGCCTACATCTCTAGGTATTGGCAACCAGCCCAGACTGACGATAATCATCCAAAGCCCCACGCACCTGATCGGCCAAGAATTCCCGCTGAGTTTTAAGCGCCTTGACTAGGTCAGTACGCGCCAAGCGCAGCCAGTGATATGAAAATAGCGTTGACCACTCTTCAAAACCTTCCCCCCAAATCAGAGCCAAGTAGCCTAAGGCCGGAAAGACCATAAACCACAGCAGACCCCACCAAAAGCTGTTGACCCAAAAACCAATAACCAGTGCTAGAGCGATATAGCCGATTAAGATGAAAATAGCACCCAAAATTAATTTCACGGTGCTAACGGTCGAGGTTTCATCCCCTAAAATTTTCTGTGCAACAGGTTTGGCCATTCTGTATGGAAAGTAGGTCACAATTGCGCCCAAGAGAGCAAAGGGAAATGACAAAATCAAGAAAGCCAGC
>JBCCSO010000693.1:0-3284 GCA_039199965.1 Chloroflexota bacterium
CACACCCAAAAACACATCGCGCAACAAGCTGCCCAAGAAATTCCCTAATCCTTTAAAAATCAGAATCGAAATCGTCCACAAGCCTAGATACGCCCCTGCATCCCGATCAGATGACATGACTGCCATAAGGCTCAACCCACCAAAGGTGTAGATGCCGAATCCAGCCCCGAACGTCAGCAAACCGATCTCGATCAACCGTACGCCCCCCAGAAAACTTTCCACCGCGATGAGCGCCATCCCCAACGCCATAATTGACAGCCCCCAACCGGCTACCCCTTTCTGATCTTCGGGCGGCCGTTTGCGCAGGTACGCCGCCCCGCCCACCAGGGTAATAACTGTGGCCGTCTGCCAGTAGCTGTTGTAGCGCGTGGTAGCGCTCATGGGTGCGTTCAAGACATCTCCACCAAACGGTTCAAGGATGACGTCTTGCATCCACGCGGCCATTGTAGACAAAGAAAGAAACAAAAAGAAAAGACGGGTGCGCGGATCAGCCCAGATTTTTTTGAGCGTCGGGGTAAACTGAATCTGCTCACGCGCTTGACCAAAGCGATCTTTAACGGCCGGGGGAACGCCCTCCCCCTCCACGCCCAAGATACCCATAAACCAGAAAAATCCGCCAACTGTCATCGTGACAATCACCATCTGGCGGAAGATGGCAGGATCATATTCTTCCATCCAAAAGCTGAAAGAAATGCCAGAAATGGCGAAGAAAATAATCAGAACTGTTTCAGCTACGGAAATGGCAAATCCTTGCTTGGTTTTGGGAGCGGAGTCCCGCACAAGGGCCAAGAACGGACTGCCGGAAAGTAGGGAACCGGTCCCATAGAGCGCAAAGCACAGAATAGCGTATATCCAGCCTACGGAATCGGCCGTTTGGCCGTCAAGCCGCTGCAGGCTAAGCAGCAAAAACGGAAGCGAGATGACCATCATCCCCCGGCCGAACCAGATATAGCTCGTCCGGTAAAAGCCAAACAGTTTGGTTGTGTCTGAGCGATATCCGGCCCACAGGCTGAGCGGAGACAATAAGTAGCGCAGAGCGATCAGCAGCCCGATGGGCCATGCGGGAATCCCGAAATTTGTAATCATCACCCGGTTCCAAATGCTGGTTACCAAGATGTCCCCCATGGCTGAGCCAATTTGAAAGCTCGACAAGCGCATCATGCGCCACCAGCTAAATTCGGCCGCTTCCGGTGTCTGATTTTCTTGTGCGGTGCTGATTGCCATAGACTCAAATCATACCAAATCAGCTTTAACCGGTCGATTTAAAGATTTGTGGTGTTCGTGCTCAACACATGCGGCCGTTTATGTAGAGCTTGTATACCATCGTGTTGCTCATGTAATCGATGGTTTGGGGCAGCCCGCTTTTCATGAGCAGCATGTGCATGCCCCGGTTATCTGGGGAAACAATTGCTTCCAACAAATTAAGGTTGTCAGCCTGCGCCCGCTCAACTAGCTTCTTAAAAAGGATGGTGCCTAACCCTTGTCCTTGATGATCATCAACGATGGTGATTGCAAATTCGGCCGCGCGGCTCTCGGTCTGCACAGCCTGTGCAACCCCGATCGGCCGACCAGTTTCCTCGTCATAAGCGATGAATCCAAATCCGTCCTTAGGCTCTAATTCAGCCGTTTGTTTCGCTAGCTGTTGCAAAAACGCATCTGAAAAGATCGATAGATCACTATTAAAACGGGCTTGGCGACTCTGAATACTTAGGTTCGTGTACATCTCAAAGATATCGGGAGCACAGTCAGGAGTCAGTTTTTGAATATTAGCCCCTCCATCTTTTAAGCGGGCAGCCTTCCGGTTCTGGATTAGTTTTGAAATCTTGTGATTTTGAATTCTTGAAGTGATGGTTTGTCTCGTCATTAACATTGGTTCTTTTCCTTTGGGCATTTCCAGTTTGATCTGTCCGCCACGGTTATTAAGTTAGGCAACGGCCGCTTACGACGATTAAGTTAACATCGATTGTTTGAAATCTTGTCCCACTTTTGCCTAGATTTGTCTCGTTATGAAGCCCGACATAACGCTTTGGAGCCTTTTCTCAAGTATTTATGGTCTTGATTTGAGCTGAGGTAGACCGTTCCGGTCATGATGTTTACACTATCTACTCACCCACCAAGCTATGAGGAGAATAAGGAGAATAAAATGTTTAATACAGCTAGAATATTTGCAGGAATTGCAGGCATTATTCATGTTCTGTTTTTTTTGATGGAGAGTGTGTTTTGGCTAAACCCCGCTATCCATTCTGTTTTTTTGATTGACAATTTAGCTGATGCTCAGCTTTTAGACGTTTATGTCAAAAACCAAGGGTATTACAACTTATTTTTGGCTATTGGCATGTTTGTCGGCATCTGGCTCACCACTCGAAATAAGCAGACTGGTTCAGCAATAATTATCTACACTTGCCTAGTCATGATCGGTGCGGCCGTTGTTTTGCGGCTAACCATACCAGATATGACGAGTGGTCCATACATTCAGGGGGTTGCCCCACTCATTGCACTCATAGCGCTGCAGTTAGATAGACGAGCCACGGCGTAATCGAGTTAATTTGAGAGGGTAGCCACCTTGTTACTGATCTTCTCAGCGTAATCCGCTTGAGTTTCTCGAATGAATTCTTGACTTTGGAAAACCCACCTTTATAATGACCAATCACAGGCTCATAACTGAGCAAATACCCTAAATCGTTGATCGGGACGAGTAACCGGCCGACACCGCTCCAGAGAGGCGTGACATTTAGCTGAAAGTCACCCAGCAGGACACCGGTGAATACCCCCCGAGAGAGAAAAAATCAAATGATTTTGGATTTCAGATTAACGATTTACGATTGGCGTCTCGCAATTGCAGACATAGAATCGTAAATCCAAAATCTTAAATCGTAAATCAAATTATTTTTTTCCGGCAGGCCCCGTTACCGGCCACAACTAAGGGCTTAACCAACAAGTTGGTTAAGCTATAAGTTGGGTGGAACCGCGATTCTTCACACGCCATCGCCCCAGCACGTGGGCTTTGGCGTGTTTTTGTTTTAAAAGGTGGCAAGATGCAGGTTTGCAGGTTGCAACCGCCTCGATTCAGGTTAGAAGATAATGGAAAAATCAAAACGCCAAAAATCCGCGTTCCTCCTTATCCGCGTCCCTGAAAAACTGACATACTGAGAAACTAAAATGTCTCAAGAAAATATTCCTTACGAAGAAACCGAGCTGTACAAAATACGGCACACGGCCGCCCATGTCATGGCAGAAGCGGTCCTGCAACATTATCCAGATGCCAAGCTCGCCTTCGGTCCTCC
>JBCCSO010000694.1:0-3279 GCA_039199965.1 Chloroflexota bacterium
AATCAACATCCGTGTTCGTGAGGCGATTAGCGGTGTGGCTGGTTTAAGTGTGGCGGCCGGTGCAACGATTACGGTGGCCCTAGCAACCGCGATGGCAGACGTCACAGGTATTTTGGCCGGTGTCATCATTGGTGGCTTGGGTCTGTTTGTCTTCCCAAATCGTCGCAATAAAGCTAAAAGGGATCTTTCTAATCGTCTAGCTGATCTAAAAAATGAATTGCTCACTACCCTTCGTGATCAGTTCTATCGCGAGCATCGGCGCTCACGTCAGCGCCTTGATGACGCCATCGCTCCATTCTCACGCTTCGTACGCTCAGAAAGCGGTAAGATCGAAGAGGTGCGCGATAAATTGCTCGATTTAGACCATGAATTACAGGGACTCTCAGCTCAAGTTGAAGCCCTTTAAGAATTCACAATTTAAGTTAGAATGTTACAATAAGGTCCGCTGAGAAATCAGCGGACCCTAGACTTTGGCACTTTGAAAAAGCCTCTTGTGAAAAACAAGGGGCTTTTTGGTTTAAAAATAGTTAAAGCAGAGCATCAAAGCTCAGGATCGAGCGGCAGCAAAGGCGGAATGTCTCAAAGTTGGTCTAAGCCAAGCCAAATCCCCATGAGTCATCAGGGAATCAGGGTAAGCGGGGATAAAAACGTGTTCTCCCCACAATGCAGCCCGATACCCCCGCCACAATGTATTCAAAGACCAGCGGCCACTGCCATTCCACCATCGTGTAGGAACCTTTGGCGCATGAGTCAGCCCCCAACAGCGATAACCAGCCAGAAGTAACACAGAATAAACCCAAGCAGACCACTGAACGGAAAGAATGGCAGCATCGGGGTTCCAGCACTGTTTGTTTCCCAACCCAAAGTTAGATTTTAGTTCCCGATGAGCCACTTCGACCTCCCATCGTTGCCAAGCCCAGAATAGAAGTGTCTTCACAGATAGAGGAAGCTGCGGACCATTCTCAGTCTGGGTTGCATTGACCAAAAATGGAAGCGGTTGCCGACGAGTCTGTTTGTTTTTCTTTCCTCGAACAACAATAAGAAAAAGAGGGGAATGAGGAGCGCCTTTACGCAAGAAAGGCCCCTCCACTTTGACTTGAAGATGGCGCACTCTACCACGAACCTCAATCTCTAGGTAGCGCCATCCTTTGCGCTGCTGCCATATCTCAGCCGGTTTTGGTGCACGCTCGCCATACATTCTATTCTTCCGACTGGTCTTCTCTGGTAAATGCCACAAAGCACGGTTTTTTGCACTGCGTGCCATTAGCGTGGCACCGGCCGGGAGGTTTTTCCATAAATTCAGGGTGTCATAATGACCATCTGCCACCATGAGCAGCGGTTGTTTTTCTCTGCCATTATAAGCCAATTGTTTCCTCACCCACTCTAGAAAATGAACGGCTGCTTCCCATTCTTTGTAGGGATGAGTCGCTTGCGGTTTTGACTTGGTTGTAAACGCTGGCATCCAGCGCAAGGGCACCGCGCGGCTGTACCCATTTTCTGCTGGAATGAGCCAACTTCCATTAAACCACCTTTGAGCAATATGAATCCCTCTCTTAAATACCGGTGATTGGGGATTATGAAGCCAATGTGCTCCCTCCATCTTTCGACTGCTTCGTCGAGTTTGGGTCCCATCTCCTGCCACAACATATAACTCGTTTTTACCTACATGCTTCAGGGTCTCTTGAAACATGACCTCGCTCGCTTGCTCATACGGGAACCGTCTCTGGCTAAATAGCCGATACCAGCTACTCCAATCTGCTTCTGTCTGACCCATGCTCATCAGCAGTTGAGTGATTGTATGTCGAGCAAATACGATGATCTCTGCAATGAGAAGGGCAGAGACTCTTTGGTAGATTCGTTCTTGCTTAAATATTGGTCGATGCGCTTGGATTAGGCTCTTTAAATGCTTGAGAAGTTCTTGATTTTGGGGGATAGTTGACATGGGAAGTACCTCTTTTGTTGTTTCTTGGTCGAAACTTATAGATAGATCAATTTAACATTGGACAAATGGTATCTAGACGATACCGATCCAAAAACGTACTTTTAAATCTTGTTTTTTTGAGATGAGCTTCGAACGCTTGAGCCAATTCAGGAAGCTTTGCCATGTTGTGATTATGACTGACTTTTTCACGAGTTAGCTTCCAAACATGTTCTTGTGGATTCAGGTCTGGCGAACCGGGTGGGAATTTTAGAATGTCAAACCTCGGATTTGCTTGGAGAAACTCTCTAACCGCCGAACCACCATGCCATTTGGCTCTGTCCCACAGGATCAGGATTGGTTGGTCTAAGTATGCTTGAGCAATCATTTCAAGGAATTTAGCCGTTGTTTCTGAATTCATGACTTCGCTTGTCATAACAGTTTCCGTACCGTTCGCGAGGTTGAGACAGCCATAAAAATGAACCTTGTCACGTTGTGAATGAATCCGAACGGTTGGTGTTTGACCTTTTGGTGCCCAAACTCTCAGAGTTGTCGCTTGAAGGTATAAAGAAGCTTCATCTTCGGCCAGAATAACTGTGTCATCAGCCTTTAGAGCGATATCGATTAGTTTTTTTCAAGCTGTTCTTCAAAATCAGCCAACTTAAACTCAGACCTTGATTTGTACACCGTTTCGGTACGCTGATAACTTAAACCGCATTCGATTAACAAAAGCCGGTAGCTACTTGGACTTTGATAAATGACATCGAATTTTTGATAAATCAATTGTTTCAGATCTGTGGGTGTCCAATATTCTCCGCTTTGTGTTGCATAATCCTTCCCCAACAATTGTTTTGGGGAATACTGATTAACAAAAGAAGATAGTTCAGCTTTTTGAGTTTGATTCAAACGATAGTGATTACCACCCGGCCGATGGTCCTTGAGACCTTCAATCCCGTTTTCTTGATATCGTCGGCACCATCCCATCAAACTTGAGCGAGAACATAAAACCAAATCAAGGATCTCTGAAACTTCTCGTCCAGAACCATAAAGTCGCACAGCCAGAAGTTTTTTGCTGAATGCACCATCCTTACTTTGATCATAAGCGGATCGTAGGTCAGCTATTTGTGATGCTGTGAGTGAAAATTTTCGTTTTGCCACAACACAATTGTACAAACTTAATTCATTTTATCTATTAGATGATAAGCAAAGTACCACAATAATATTTTGGCACTGGCTCATCTATAACAAGTGTGCTGAGGTATAATTCGGCTCATGGAATTTCCAATCACAAATTTGATGAGCCTTTATCACTGTAAAAATTGGATTGTTGAACACTTTCACCCAAATGGGTTCGTCTGCCG
>JBCCSO010000695.1:0-3276 GCA_039199965.1 Chloroflexota bacterium
CCACTTTGAAGGGATGCAAGCGCTGATTCGAGCGGAAGGGCCATCGAACAAGATCACTATCGGGGTGCAGGGGGACAAGAACCGGCGGCGGGAACTGCTCGCCATTGTGCGGGACACGTTTGATGCGATTCATGGGTCGTTTGCAAATTTAAGGGTGCAGGCGATGGTCCCTATTCCGGGTGAAGAGGGGGCGGCTGTGTCTTATAAGGCGCTTTTGGCGGCTGAACGGGAAGGGCATCCCAAAGTGTTTGTTGAAGATTTAGACGAATATTTGGAAGTGCGCCCCCTGCTTGAAGGGGTTGATGGGCTGATTTTAAACCGGCCGTTACTTAATGTATTGTGTGAGTGGTTTATCACTGATGAAATTCGAAATGCATTATTTGATGTTGGAATTGACTACGAAAATATAATGGTGGAGATAAAGGGAAAGCCTGCATTTGCACGGGAGGTGGTTTTGCATCTTGAACGGACGGGGAAGATTGAGGTTTTTGTGGCGGAAATTCGGAAATCCAGACCTGACATTGATTTGTAACCCCATCATCGAATCCATTTGGTAGGGGCGAAAGACACGGCGGCGGTTTAATGGGATACGTGAGCAGCGTCATCCACGTGGGGCAAGCGCCGAACATCCATAACTACCAAACAAACGGTATTCTGGCCCTTAGCAAAATTTTTTGGCCGGTGCAGGATGGATGGGTTGTTAAAGGGTATAAGTACGGTCATCGTGCCATCGATATTGTCGTACCAACCGGTTCTTCCGTTCAAAGTTTGGGAAATGGGATAGTCACATTTTCTGGCTGGACTAACGTCGGGTATGGCTACATGGTGATAGTTGACCACGGAGAGAGCGTGTGTACGCTCATATAAGCGAGCTACATGTACAAACGGGTGATACTATCGGCCGGGCTTAGGTGATTGAACTGTCGGGCAATATCGGTTATTCAACCATGCCACATTTGCATTTGAAAATATGTGATGGTGCAAGTTTGATCATCCTCTGTCTTTATCTTGAGACAATTGTTAGTTTAAGCTACTGGAGCCAAATTGTTCAGACCGCAAAAACTAATCTGCTATGTGTCACATAGGAGCATATACCTATAATTTAGTGTTATGCCACAGCAAAATGTCAGACATGAGCAATCAATAGATAGCGGACAAGATTATGCAATTCAGCTAATCAATAAGATTTTTTCAATAGGCTTAGTTGCCAGCTTGTTCTTTTCTGGCCTCTACGCTTTAGGTCATTTCAGATGGAGCGATCAAAATGTAATCTTCTCCATCAACAACCTTTATCTATCAACGTGGATTTCGCTCGCGCTCGCCAGCATCTTTTTTGCTGGTAAGTTGTTTATGAGATGGGGCAAGACTGAAATATCAATTGGGGTAGCTACATTGGGGCTCTTGTTTGTGGCAATGTTCGCGGTTATCGCGCTAGAAACGAGCGTTTACGATCCAGTTATGCACCTGTTCTACCTCAGTTTAGTCATTGCGTCTGTTTCCTTGAGAAAAAGAATATTATTTTTGATCGCTGCTACCGGCTCAGTTTTTAACGTTACATTTTTCTTCCTGTCGATGAATGGAATGGTGCAAACAAAGCACAAGTTGCTGACGCTTGACGATGTCATATTAGATTCAATTTTGCTTTGGCTCATGGCCACCCTGCTCGTTGTCACGCTGAATCAGTTAAACAGCAATCGGAAAAATTTGGTACGTTACCAAACAGAACTGGAAGATATTGTGAGTGAGCGCACTGCGCAGTATCACGCAGAGCGAGACCGCGCAAAGAAAGCCAATTTAGCCAAAAGCCAATTTCTGGCCAACATGAGCCACGAATTGCGCACCCCGCTCAATGCGATTATTGGCTATGCAGAGCTGATTGAAGAAACGATCGATGAGATGAATGTGCCCATTGTTCAAGAAGAAGTTGGCACAGATGTTGAAAAAATTGAGATAGCCGGCCGACATTTACTTGAATTGATCAACAACATTCTTGATTTATCTAAAATCGACGCGGGAAAAATGGAACTCAATCTGGCCTATCATTCCATCTTTTCGATAATTGATGACGTGTTCAATTCTTTGGTACCCCAAATAGAAGCCAAAAACTTATCCTTCAAGGTCGACGTGATCGATAAAGCCTTTATGGATGAGCTGATTTATGTAGATAAACTTAAGCTCCAGCAGATCCTGATGAACTTGCTCTCAAATGCGGTGAAGTTCACAGACCGTGGGCGAATTGATCTGATTGTAGAAGAGCTGGGGACAACCGATGACATAGCGGTTGTTTTCAAAGTAAAAGATACGGGGGTCGGTATCGCTAATGAGTTTTTGCCCCACTTGTTTCAAAGATTCAACCAAGAAGACGGCAGCCGAACCCGCAAACATGATGGCTCTGGCCTAGGCCTAGCCATTAGCAAGCAATTTGTTGAGATGATGGGAGGAGAAATTTATGTTGAGAGCGAAAGAGGAAAAGGGAGTGAATTTAGAATTGTTGTCCCTACGGCAACGGTACCTGCATATTCGCAGAAGTTTTACACGGCCGAAGTCAAAGCTAAAAGCGAACCGTAATTTTAGAGGGTAGATATCAGATGCTAGGTGGTAGTAAATTGCTCTAACACCAAATATCTGGTCTCTACCATCTAAACAACTTGGCCAAACAACTTAGTGAATTCTGACACCCTGCCGTTTAAGCTCTACCTGCACATCTCCCATGTCCACTTCGGCCGTGGTTTTTCCCGTTTTAAGTGAAACAGCAGCCGCCACTCCAGCCCCTTGCCCCGCAACCGTGCAAGCCATCATATTCCGGACCGATGCATGGCTGATATTGTCACCCGCAATCGAGCGGCCCGCAACCAAAAGGTTGTCGATGCCTTGCGGCACAATTGCCCCGTATGGGATGTGAAAGTAGCGGCCGGTGGTCGGCAGAATCAGCACCCCATATCCGTCGATAAACTCAGGAAAAATTCCAACAGAGTCTTCAAAGCGGGCCTGATAGCGCACATCGTTTTCAGTTAGGTTGTACCGGCCGATAATCTTGCGCGTATCGCGGATGCCGACCGTCATGCCGAAGTTGCGCAGCTTGGCAAAGTCAAACCCTGGTGCAAAATGGTTTAAGGCTTTGATGGTCAGCATCGCCTGCCGCCGACCTTCCATTTCCGCATGGGTTAAGTCCCAAACGTCAGTGCCGTCATAATTGAGCATGTGGACCATATTCAAATAGGTGGCCTCACCACCGTCTGTGATACCGCTCCACGTTCCGCCGATGCTCTTCATTCC
>JBCCSO010000696.1:0-3275 GCA_039199965.1 Chloroflexota bacterium
GTTTCAATCCTGAATCGATTGCGCCGATTGGAGCCATTGGGTTCTTCGTAGATAAAGGTGATTCGATATTCGGCTGAATCTTCATCCGCAAACATCTTTTCCACTTTTAGGGATGCTGGCAGTGTTGTTTCCGATGTGTCATCGCTGTAGTCCAGATAAGTCAGCGACCCTTCCCAGTACTCAACCGCAAAATCCAAGTCATGCGGATACTGATCCCATTCATCCGAATCAGCCTGATTACACCCCATCCCAAAAAGCAAAACGGCCGCGCATACTGTCCAAATCCATTTCCAGTTTTGTTGTTTCATTTTGATCTCCAAATCATGTTTATCTTTGTCTCTCTCGAGTTGGTTCTACTGTAACGGGCAAATGTCGAGAGAATGTCAAGGCATGGTCGTGAGTTGGTCAAAGTTTTTTTTCCATCATCAAAATATGTATCGCAGACCTTTCAGGCTTTATTCGAAGTTCACAAAATAATGCTGGCATAGATCCGCCCATCAACCCTCACCCCCAACCCCTCTCCCAAGTTTGGGAGAGGGGAGCCAAATCATCTGTCATTGACAAGTTTTGGCTTAGCAATCGGCCAAAATCGTTCTCCCAAGTTGGGAGAAGGTGGCCCCGAAGGGGTCGGATGAGGGTTGGTGATTGGCATGAAATCAATTTTGCTATACCGGTAATAATTGATTAATCTCGAAAAAACCTGAAAAATCTAATCGAACTACATTTGACAAACACATATCAAATCAGTTAATCTCTCGTGGCTTGGGAGCCACAACTACAAAAAGGAAAGTGTCATGACAGATTTGTTAGCATAATTTGATCACCCAATCTCTGGCAAAAGCCTAATTTCCAGAGGAATCATTTTTTCGGTTTTCCCCCACGCTTGGACGATCATTGGAGGAATGCCATGCTAACGGCACACAATCTTTCTAAATCCTACGGAATCATTCCGATACTCAAAAACATCACATTTTCTATCAACGGCGGCGACCGCATAGGCCTTATTGGGCCAAATGGGGCTGGCAAGTCAACGCTCATCCGCATTCTGGCCGGGGTTGAGACACCTGATTCAGGCCATGTCACAGCCAACACGGGCGGCCGGATTGGCTACCTATCTCAGGGGTTTGAGCCTGACCCAACGCTGACTTTGAGTGAAATCATCAGCCAAGCTTCCGGGGATGCGGCCGCGCTTGAAAACAAGCTCATCGAATTAGGCGAAAAACTTGCGGCCGATCCAAATAATCCGGCCGTGCAGCAAGCTTATGACGATGTCCTAGATCGGCTCATGCAAGCAGATGGTTCTGATCACGGTGCAATTCTGGATTCACTGGGGCTGGCTCAATTATCAGATAATACGCCTGTAGGCATCTTGTCAGGCGGGCAAAAGATGCGGCTCTCGCTGGCCCTGCTGCTGATTTCTAACCCGCAGGTGCTGCTGCTCGACGAACCCACCAATCATTTAGACATTGAAATGCTCGAGTGGTTAGAAGAGTGGCTATCCAACTTTTCAGGCGGCGTTTTCATCGTATCCCATGACCGGACCTTTCTAGATCGGGTTAGTAATCGCATCATCGACTTAGATCCAGCGACCCAAACCACGCGGGAATACACAGGCAACTACACCAATTATTTGGAGCAAAAGCAAAAAGAGCTACAAAAGCACACAGAAGCGTGGAAAGAGCAGGAGTATCAAATTCGGCGGATGCGTCAGGATATTCACCGGACTAAGCATCATGCCAAAAGTGTTGAGCTTACCACCAAGCCGAATCAGCCAAATGTCAGGCGACTGGCCAAAAAGGTGGCCAAGAAGGCTAAGTCTCGTGAGAGGAAGTTGGAGCGCTATTTAGATTCAGACGATCGGGTCGAGAAGCCAAAGTCATCATGGCAGGTCAAGATTGAGTTTGAGCAGCAACATCTGGGCAAACAGGTACTTGAGCTAACAGATTTGGCGGTCGGTTTTGACAAAGCCCGGCCGCTGATTGCATCCATCAATGAAGAGATTCAATTAGGACAACGAGTCGTCCTGACCGGCCCCAATGGAACCGGTAAAACGACCTTGCTGCGCACCATCGCCAAGAAAATTGAGCCATTAGCCGGTCACATCAAGCTGGGTGGCAACATAAAACTGGGTTACATGTCTCAAGAGCAGGAACACCTTGATCCAAGCCGATCCGCGCTTGAGCATCTTCAGAGCGTGGTTTCAATGAATCAGACCGACGCCCGCTCGTATTTACACTACTACTTATTTAAAGATGATGACTCTCTCCGGCCGATTAACGACCTGAGCTTTGGTGAACGGGCTCGCCTGACTCTTGCCGGATTGGTGGCGCAGGGGTGCAACTTCTTGCTGCTGGATGAACCGATCAACCATCTAGACATCCCATCCCGCACACTGTTTGAAGGCGCACTAAAGAATTTTAACGGCACCGTTTTGGCGGTGGTTCATGACCGCTACTTTGTACAGAGCTTTGCGACTGAAATCTGGTGGGTTAAGCAGAAGAATGAAGGCTCCCCGGCTATCATCGAGCGTGAAATTTTGGCATTAAGTGAGTAAATCAAAAGAGGTGTTCTGTGTATCCAGAACACCTCTTCAATTCTTATTTTTGAACGTTGTTTAAACAGCCATCTTGGTCTGCGTCCACTGCCACCCTTTCAAAATAAGTGCGGCTAAAAGTGAAATGGCTGTCCCTACTTGAGACGATGCAATAGCAGCAAATTTCATGACCGCAAAGGTTGAATATGGGATAGCGATCCAGTTGGCAAATGTTTCTGGCCGGGCCAACATCACAAAAGAGATTAGATTCTCGATGGCGTCAAACAGGCCACCTAACGGCATTAATACCGCAAAAGCAAACGTAATCGTGTACCACCAAGAACCTTTTTGGTGCAAGCGAGCCACAAATGAGGGCAACAGCAGGCCGGTGATCATAACCATCCCGATAAAAGCGTAGTCAATAAATTGCGTTTGCCAGTAAATGTCTAAAGTACCAGCATCAATCATAAAAGCGTAGTATTCTTTGATCTGCTCCCCGCTAAAAGCGGTTTGCCCCACGTAGTAAGGAACTGGGAATTTTGAATCAGCGTAGCTATTGTCCAAAATGATATTGGCTACTCGCATCAGGCCAAATGCGGCAACGGCCAGTACAAAATGAACAGCAAGATTTAGTTTTTCAGTTTGAGTACGAATGGTTTGATAAGTTGATTGAATTAGGTTGAACATCGTTTTTTCTTTGTAAATTTTCGGTGTGGAGCTAAAATACATTCCACGGAATACA
>JBCCSO010000697.1:0-3275 GCA_039199965.1 Chloroflexota bacterium
AACCGGGGATCAAACGGCCGGTTCCGTTTGTGCTCAAGCGGGCCAGCGGGGGATACCAAGCGCCTGAACAGTTTGTGCGGCTAGCGAAGATGGGCTTGGACGATTGGCTGACCTGCTGTCTGGGATATGAATTGGGTATTGAGGTAGACGTGCCCGGCCGTGAGTTGTGGGAAAAAGTCTACGCGAATTATTCGGTGGAAGCTGTCCCGTTTGTGGGGGAGTTGGTGGGCTCGTTGTTAGATCGGATGCGGGCGAGAAAAGAGAAGAGAGACGAGAGTGAAGAGGTAAACAGTGGTCGGTGGTCAGTGAGCGGTGGGTCTGAACCGACTACCGGCCACCGACCATCGACCACCGGCAACGCCGTAGGCAATGCTATTTGGGTCAAGGTGCTGGAGCAATTGGCGGGGCAGGTGAGCAAGATGGAGATGGAGATTTTCCTCCGGCCGTGCGTGCTTTTGTTTGGTAGTGTAAGCAACGCGGCTGGTTGGGTACTGCAAGCCCAAGATGGCTCGGCCGAAGCATATATCCGTATGGTGCTGGCTGGGAAAATTGAGCAGGTTTTGGCTGGTTTGGGAATTTCTGGTGGACTGCAGGTTACAAGCGGTGCCGTAACGGACAATGTGCAACGGACAACGGAGAATGAACAATTAGTCACCGACCCACCAAATACCGAATACCGACCTACTGATCACTGGTTACTGGATACTGTCTCACTTTGGGACGGCGTACTGGCGGAACTGCAGCTAGCCCTGCCTGCATCAACGTATAGCACTTGGCTCAAGGATTCCGCGCTGGTGCCGAATGGAGCTGGTGGCTATTTGGTTGAGGTGCGAAATGATCAGGCGAAGGATTGGGTACAGAATCGGTTTTTTGATTTGATTGTGCAGATCATGGCCGGTATTTTGGGGAATCGGGAGTTTGATTTGGGAGTGGTGAGTAGAAAGTAAGAAGTGAGAAGTATAAAGTTTGAAGTGGTGGTTCACTAAGCACTTATCACTTTCTACTTCATACTTTTGACTTTGCTAGAGTGTGGCATGCCAACCACGCGTGGATACGGAAGGCGGCCGGGGTTAATTTGAATTAACTTCCGGCCGCTTTTCGATTTATTGTGCTGATGTAGAGGATGGTAGCAGAATTGTGACATGGCTCCCTTGCCCAACCCCATCACTCACAATCTCTAGTCGGCCGCCGTACAGCCCCACGATCGAACTCACCAAACTCAACCCCAACCCGCTCCCCGGAATATCTCGATTGTGAGCCTTGTCTACACGATAAAACCGCTTGGTCAAATTGGGCAGCTCTGCGGCCGGAATGCCGATACCAGAATCGATCATTGAGAGTTGATGAAACGATTGTTGATCGCGCTCCACATTTTTGAGAGAAATGCTGATGTCGCCCCCGGCCGTGTTGTACTTGATCGCGTTTTCCAGCACATTGCGCAGGGCAGTTCGCATGTGGGTCGCGGCCGCTTTCACAATAAACGGGTCTTCAGAAGTGTCCAAAGTTATGGTTAGCTCTTTCTCTTGAATCTGCTTATCAAACTCCCGCTGCAGCGCACGGATTAGGTTGACTAGATTGACTTCCTCATGACCCACTTCCATATTGTGTGCATCAGCCCGTGACAGCACCCGCAGATCTTCAACTAGGCGACTCAAGCGCTTAATTTCGTCATGAATTTCAGAAATGTACGCCTGCTGGGTCTGCTCATCTGGCTCATCTTCTAATAAGGCTTCCGTTCGGATGCGCACGGCCGTGAGCGGGGTGCGCAGCTCGTGGGCAGCATTGTTGGCAAAGGCCCGCTGTTCAGCCACCATCGCTTCAACGGCCGACGCCATCTGGTTAAAGTCTTCAGCCAGTTCCCGAATTTCTGGCGGGGCAGAGGTGTCAGCACGGGTGTCGAGCTGCCCGGCCGCCATCGCCTGAGCTGAATTGCGCAGTTCTGTTAGCGGCCGAGACAAGGTGTTTGCCATGCGGAACCCCAGTGCGCTCAGCAAAACAATTCCAACAACCGCCGTGATAAGCGAAATGCGCAGGGCTTGAATCTGTGCATCAAATTCAATTTCTCCAGCAGCATAACCGACCGCCACATACAGAATAGGAATAACCTCTAGCTGAACCACTCGGCCGACATAAATAAATTCTTCGCCCGTCTCCCCAAACTCAATCGGCTCTCTGATCCGTTCCACCTCAGAAGTGTCTTCAAAATCCAGAGTTGACAGTTCAAACCCGGGCCCTTCCCCCACACTGTGATCCACAAATTCATGATCAATATTCCACAGTATGATGTGTGACCATTCTGTACTCAGCTCATCTAACAACTGGTTCCGCTCCCGCTCAAACGGCTCAGATTCGAGTAATGCTGTACGCTGTTCACAGAAAAATTCGGTGTCTATTTCTCCATTTTCTAGCTCGATTTCATCGTTTATGCCTAGTTCTTCACCTAAAATAAAGCAGGAGCCAAACGGAAGCTCCTCACAATTGAAGGGGGCACCCTCCATCTCTTCATGAAACCAATCCTCTAACGTTTCCATTTGATCAGGAGAGAACTCATCGATTTCACCACACAGCCATTCCTGAGATGTTTCGAGGTAGAGATTCTTGATTTCATCCCTGATTGCATTGGTATCATTCGTCAATGATTCGTTGATATCGTTTGATTCCGTTACCCGAATTTGAGCCAAAGACACAAAGTAGACGATACCGGCCGCCATCAAAATGATAAGCAGATAGCTTAGGAGGAGTCGGGTACGAAAGGAGAGGTTCATTGACGATTAGCGTTTTCAGATTGATGATTTTTGACGATTTTGGCAAATCAGTAAGCCGGTTCTTTTTCCTTTAGTCTTACGGTTTTATTGATCATCCTTTTGGAAAATGTAGCCCACATTGCGCACGGTGCAGATAAGCTCCGGCTGACTGGGATTAGTTTCCAGCTTTTCGCGCAGCCAGCGGATGTGCACATCCAGCGTGCGGGTGTCCCCTAGCCAGTCAGTTCCCCATACCTCATTGAAGATGTTGGCGCGTGTAACCGGCTTTCCGGCCGTTCCCATAAGCAGCGCCAGCAGCTCAAACTCTTTGTGGCGCAAGGTAAGCGTTTCTCCATCTTGAGTTGCTTGGCGGGTATCGAGATCAAGCCGCACAGAACCCACCTCTAAAATTTGCTGGCGATCGGCCGATTGGGTGTCAAACGCCACCCGGCGCAGCAGAGCATTGATTTTTGCAATCAGCTCGTTGGTGCTGAAAGGTTTGGCCATATAGTCGTCCGCTCCCAGCTCTAG
>JBCCSO010000698.1:0-3274 GCA_039199965.1 Chloroflexota bacterium
CAAATTGCCCTTTGGCAGGGTGATATCACATCTTTAAAAGTTGATGGGATTGTCAATGCTGCTAATAATCGTCTACTGGGATGTTTCCAGCCGCTCCACAGCTGCATCGACAATGCCATTCATACGCAGGCCGGTGTTCAACTTCGGGACGATTGTCAAACCATCATGCAAAAGCAGGCGGTCCCCGAACCGACCGGGATTGCCAAAATAACGCGAGCATACAACCTGCCGTCGAAGTTTGTGCTGCACACGGTCGGCCCCATCGTTCAAGGGGCCCTGACAGCTAAACATGATTCTGATCTGCGAAGCGCTTACACAAGCTGTTTGGACCTGTCGGCCGAAATTGATGTGATCAGAAGCCTCGCTTTTTGCTGTATTTCAACCGGGGTGTTTGGCTATCCGCAAGATAAAGCGGCTGCCACTGCCTATCAAACAGTGTGCAGTTGGCTAGACCAACATCCCGGCCGGTTTGACCATATCATTTTTAATGTTTTCACCGATCAAGATCGTGTGTTGTACGAAAGTCTAATGAGGTAAATCATGTCTGAAGCAATCGAACAAAGTGCAGAGCTAATCGCAAATGCGGACGCTATCCTAATAGGGGCCGGGGCGGGTTTAACAGCCGCGGCCGGAATTAATTACACAGACAAAGAAAAGTTTGCTGAGGTGTTCCCCGCTTGGAAAAAACGGGGATTCTCAATGCAGTACCAGCTAATGGGATATCGTGGCTGGACAGAGATGGAGATGTGGGGATATTACACCACCCATCTTAACTACGTTTACTTTTCTCAAGGCAGCAACCCACTTTATGAGCAATTACGCCGCGTCATCGGGGAAAAAGATTATTTTGTAATGACCTCAAACGTCGATGAGCTGTTTCACAAAAGCGGCTTTGATCCTGAGCGGATTTACACGCCGCAGGGTAGCTACGGCCGTATTCAGTGTACGGTTCCCTGTCGGTCGGACAGCCTGTGGGACATCCGGCCGTTTTTTGAAAAAATGCAGCAGGCGTACGATCCAGTAGAGCAAGTGCTGACCGATCCAGCGGCCGTTCCGCGCTGCCCCCACTGCGGTGAATCGATGTTTATCAACGCCCGAATCGATGGCTCGTTTATCGAAACGCCATATGAATTGGAGCGAGATAAATTTGTGGCGTGGATCAATCAAGCGATGAACAAAAAGCTGGTGCTGCTCGAGATGGGGGCAGGCTACAATACTCCAGTTGTGATCCGCATGCCGATGGAGAGCATTACGCAGCAGGTTAAAGATGCATCGTTTATCCGAGTGAATTGGGAATATGCTCAAGTCCCCATGCATCTTGAGCCAAGAAGTGTTTCGGTTCAGGGCGATATCAAAGCATTTATAGAGCAAATGAATACTCAAATCGTGGCCATCTAGCGATTTTATCCTACAAATCCAAAAATGTAGCATGTGCTACACAAGCGTGTTAAACTCTCAATGTAGCGATTGCTACATTGAGAGTTTTTTTTTGGAGGAAAAAAATGGAATTCCTAAAAACAAAACAAGGACACAAATTCTGGCTATTGATTACTGGCTTCGTCATCGCATCATTCGGACCAGTATTTGTGCTGGGCTCAATGGAAGCCTCTTCAGGTTTTGCTCGCTGGACATTGGACCTGCTCAGCTGGCCGCTAGATGGGGCACAAACTTATGCTGATCCCACCACTCGCTTTTTGACTGCGCTAACCGGCGGCTTTTTGGCTGGATGGGGTGTGATGGTGTGGTGCTTGCGTGCGTGGGTATATGATGCTGCCCCAGAGGGGATTAGACGCTCTCTTTTGGTTGGCGCATTGACATGGTTTTTACTGGATAGCTTTGGCTCAATTGCGTCAGGCAACGCATCAAATGCATTGTTCAACATCATTATTTTACTGCTGGTGATGGGTCCCATGTGGCGGCCACCCATTGACTAGCTTATCGTTCAAACACCTTTAGATCCCAAAAAACAGTGTCTGTTTGGCGTTGGAGCTCGTGTTCGATCAAATCATCTCGATTAAACTTCTCGCGCTAAGCTTGAAAAATATTCAAACTATCCCGCAATAATTTCGGGATAATTAAGGGCAAAACGCTAGAGGATTTTGAGATGAAAAACGAAACAATTTGTGTCATTGGGGTAAGCGGCTACGTCGGTAGCCACGTCGCAGCAGAGCTATTAAATCAAGGATATTCAGTCAATGGCACGCTGCGTGACCCTCAGGGTCCCCATGCCAATTGGATTCACCGAGAGCTGGTGCCTCTGGCGCAACCGGGTGAGAAGCTGGAATTGTTTGCGGCCGAAATCAGCAATCAAACATCTTTGGAAACGGCAATGGTTGGTTGCACAGGGGCCATCATGTGCGCAGGGGTTGAAACACAGATTCCCGAAACCATTACCCTGATGGTTGCAGCCGCAGAGAACACCCTAAATGCAGCCTTAAAGTTAGGCATCAAGCGGGTTGTGTTCACATCAAGCACCGGCTCAACCAATCCCCCTGAAGGTGAGCCCCCACAGAAAAATGAGCTCATCCACTGGTCTGACTCTGATCAGCAAATATCGGTAGGCAAGTTTTCACCGGCCGCAAAGACCCTGATGGAGAAAAAAGCGCTGGAAATAATGGATGCCCATCCCAGTTTAAGAGTCTCGATTATGAACCCATCTATGATCGCTGGCCCCGGTTTTCAAGATGAGCCCCCATCTGTGCTTCATTTTGTGCGCGCCATCTTAAATGGGGAACGGATGGCAGACGCTATCCCCAATGGCTCCATGTCAATAATCGATGTGAACGATTTGGCCAAACTGCATATTGCAGCCTTGAAAAACGAATCAGCATCCGGCCGGTACTTCGCCTTAAAACAAAGCTGGCACTGGAAAGACATTCTCAGTCAACTGAGTCAGCTTTATCCAGCTTACACGCCGCCCGAGTGGTCACCCGAAGTTGAACCCATCACGCCAACCGGCTTTGATTTTACACGGCGGAATAGTTTGAAGGTTGAGTTAAAAGATCTTGAAGCCATCCTCAAGGGTCTGATTGATGAGTTAAATCGTCGAGAGATGCTGTAATCCTCAACGCGACACAATCTTTCTATGTCGGCTCAGTGGATTAAAAATTTGCCCCCGTAATCGTAACACCCAACCAAATTAAACTAAGCTTCGGCCGCACTTTATTTCAGGTGCGGCCGATTTTTATTTGGGCAACTACTCTGCAAAAATTCTCAGGCGATCACCAGCGGATAAGGATCAATCATTCAGAGTTGCAAAAAAGCTTCTATCCAC